>JBFICU010000068.1:0-7362 GCA_041581855.1 Porticoccus sp.
CTACAAACGAGTACAGAATGGCCCTAAACTCTTGCCGGCGGCGGTAAAGCTGAGCCAGTTTCTGGCCCATCACGATCAACTCGACAGTGCGCAGTTGTATCTTAACAAGTTGCGCCTGAACCACCCGCAGTACTCCGCCTCTCTGTATCAGATCGAATCAGAACTGCTGGTCGAAATGCAGATGTTACGCGATGCCCACCTTCTTCTCAGCGAAGCGCTTGACCAATTCCCTGACAACATTTCACTTCTCTACAGCCGCTCTCTCCTAAGTGAACAGCAAAATGACTTTGCCAGTTCCGAGCAGGATCTGCGTGCCATCCTCGACCAGGATGCCGACAACTCCATGGCGCTAAACGCCCTTGGTTATACCCTAACCCTGCATACCGACCGCTATGAAGAGGCCCATCAACTGATAGTCAGGGCTCTGGAGCTCAATCCAGGCGATCCGGCCATAATCGACAGCCTTGGCTGGGTGCTCTATCAACTGGGGGATTATGAAGCTGCCATTCGCCACCTGCGTGAAGCCATGACGAAATTCCCTGACCCGGAAATCGCAGCCCATCTGGGTGAGGCACTGTGGGCCAACGGTCAGAGAGAAGAGGCCAACGCAATCTGGAAGTCCATCCTCGACCAATATCCCGACAACCCTACCATACTGCAAACCATGGAGCGCCTTCAGGCGGATTAACCAATGCGCCTGCTCTCCCTAATACCGACATTGCTGCTACTGGGCGGCTGCGCCATGCAGAGCACCCAGCCCACTACCATCATTACTGACTGGGATAAACACCAGCAGCAACTGGAGCAACTACAGACCTGGCGACTGGAAGGTAAGCTGGGTTATCACGACAGTCGGGATGGTGGCAGTGCCTGGGTCAACTGGCAGCAATCTGCCGAGAATTTCAAACTGCAGCTGAACGGCCCCTTTGGCGCCGGCGCCACCCACATTATCGGTGATGACCACTCTGCCGAACTCCAGCGCAGCGGCAAGGAAACTATCTATGCCTCCTCCCCGGCGGCATTGACCGAACAATTATTTGGCTGGCAGTGGCCTGTTGATCAACTGCAGTTCTGGATCAGAGGTATTCCTGCCCCCAACACCCCTCTGGCGGGCAGTCATCACAACCCCGATGGCACGCTGGCCGACCTCGATCAGGCTCAGTGGCAACTGGAATTTTCTCGCTACCAGCAAGTCGACCGCTGGATCCTACCCAGCCGTATCCGCGGCAATAGCGGCGAATATAGCTTTACCCTGGTAATCAAAAGCTGGCAGCCCAGCCCCGTAGTTGACTGATGCTATCTCTGCTTGCACCAGCCAAACTCAATTTATTCCTGCACATCACAGGTCGCCGCCCTGACGGATATCACAATCTGCAAACCCTGTTTCAACTGCTTAATTACGGTGATCAACTGGACTTTCAAGTCGACGACAGTGGCGACATTGAAGTCTTTCCGGCGCTCACGGAGGTGCAGCCCGAGGATAACCTGATCTTCCGGGCCGCCATCTTATTACAGCAAACAACCGGCTGTACCCGGGGGGCAAAAATCCATTTACACAAGCGGCTGCCCATGGGCGGCGGCCTGGGCGGCGGCAGCAGCGATGCCGCGACCACTCTGCTGGCCTTGAATCACCTGTGGCAATTGCACTTATCCCGGGAACGATTAATGACCATCGGCCAACAACTCGGCGCGGATATACCTGTGTTTATTTTTGGTCACAGTGCCTGGGCAGAGGGAATTGGCGAGCAATTGAGTGCGGTGGAGATACCAGCTGACTGGTACCTTGTTTTAGCTCCGGATGCTCAGGTTTCCACAGCAAAAATTTTCAACCATCAGTGTTTGACAAGGAACACGCATCCGATCAAAATACGCGCCTTTCTCGAGCGGGGTGGCCGAAATGACTGCCAGGCAGTGGTAGAAGCACTGTATCCCCAGGTAAAAAAAGCGCGCCTATGGCTCGCCCAATTTGCCGAAGCTCGACTGACGGGAACAGGAGCCTGCCTTTTTGCCCGCTTTGATTCAGCAGCTGATGCACAATCAGTACTGAAGCAAATACCGGCGCCCTGGCAGGGCTTTGTTGCTCAAGGGATGAACGTTTCCCCGCTGCTGGAGCAGCTACCGTCGGATTACTGACTACTGGGGTGTCGCCAAGTGGCTAAGGCAACGGGTTTTGATCCCGTCATTCGGAGGTTCGAGTCCTCCCACCCCAGCCATATTCCTATGGGCTGATTACAACGCCCCGATCAGGAAAAAAGCCGTGGCTAATATGATGGTTTTCTCCGGGAATGCCAACCCGGAGCTGTCAAACGAAATCGCTCGTTATCTCGGTCTCAGTCTGGGTGACGCGCTGGTGTCCCAGTTTTCTGATGGCGAAATCAATGTCGAGATCCGCGAAAATGTGCGCGGACGAGACGTATTCGTTGTGCAGCCCACCTGTGTGCCCACCCACAAGAACCTGATGGAACTGATGCTGATCATTGATGCGCTTCGCCGCTCTTCTGCCGGTCGCATCACTGCCGTATTACCTTATTTTGGCTATGCCCGCCAGGACCGTCGGGTGCGCTCCATTCGAGTTCCTATCAGCGCCAAGGTCGTGGCGGATATGCTGACCAATGTTGGCGTTGACCGGGTCATGACAGTTGACCTGCACGCCGAACAGATTCAGGGCTTTTTTGATTGTGCTGTAGATAACGTCTACGGCCTGCCAGTACTGCTGACCGATGTGGAACGCCAGAATTACGAAGATCTGACCGTGGTCTCTCCTGATATTGGCGGCGTTGTTCGCGCCCGGGCCATGGCCAAGCAACTGAATACAGACCTGGCCATCATCGACAAACGTCGCCCGGAAGCTAACCAGGCACAGGTCATGAACATTATCGGTGAAGTAGAAGGTCGCACCTGTTTGCTGGTGGACGATATCGTCGACACTGCCGGCACCCTGTGCAAAGCCGCCGATGCACTGAAAGACCAAGGCGCCAAGAAGGTCGTTGCCTACTGCACCCACCCGGTACTGTCTGGCAAGGCCATAGAAAATATTGAACAGTCTTCACTGGATACGCTGGTGGTCACCAACAGCATCCCCCTGAGTGAAGCTGCCCGCAATTGCGCGAGCATCAGAACACTGAGTCTAGCCCCTATGCTGGCGGAAGCCATGCGCCGGGTCAGTAATGAAGAATCCATTAGCGCCATGTTCGACTAAACATGCCGCTATTTAACTAAACGCCCGCAAGGGTTTTTTACTCCCCGTTTCGGTTCTGGTCGCGGATTGATTCGGGAACAATCAGGAGTCAAGGCAATGTCCAATGATTTTCAATTGAATGCCGTGGTCCGCAACGACATGGGGAAAGGTGCGAGCCGCCGCCTGCGTCGTGAGGCCAATCTGGTACCCGCTATCGTTTATGGTGGCACACAGGAACCACAAAACATCAGCATCACCCACAATGAACTGGCCCATGCGCTGCAAAATGAAGCGTTCTATTCACACATTATCACTATTAAAGTGGATGGCAGCAGTCAGGAAGTGATTCTGAAAGATGTACAACGCCATCCTGCCAAGCCAGTGGTGTTGCACGCTGACTTTTTGCGCGTCAGCAAGACCCACAAACTGCACACCAAAGTACCCTTGCACTTTATCAATGAAGATATCTGTGCTGGCGTCAAAACGGGTGGCGGCTTGATCTCTCACAGCATGACCGAGCTGGACATCTCCTGCTTGCCAGCCGATCTGCCTGAGTACATTGAGGTAGATGTTTCCGCAGTAGAAATTGGCCAGATCCTGCACATTTCTGACATCACTCTGCCTTCTGGCGTGGAAAGCGTTGCCCTGAGTCATGGCGAAGATCACGACCTGCCCATCTTCACTGTGAGCAAGCCCAAAGGCGCCGCAGAAGAAGCTGGTGAAGGCGAGGAAAGCGAAGAGGCAGCCGCAGAGTAACTGCGCGCCGCTGGTCCTTTTACAGAGACCGATAGGCCCCGACATTGGATACGTCCGTTCAGCTTATTGTGGGATTGGGAAATCCCGGCCCACAATATGACAGGACCCGTCACAATGCCGGGGCCGATTTCGTTGCCGCATTGGCAAAACACTGCGGCACCGAACTTAAACCAGAAAGCAAATTCTTTGGCGCCACCGCCAAGGTCATCATAGATGGTATGCCAGTATGGCTGCTGATCCCGGATACATTCATGAACCGAAGTGGCAAGGCTATCGCCGCCATGGCAGGTTTTTACCGTATCCCGCCAGCAGCGATTCTGGTCGCCCACGATGAGCTCGATCTCAGCCCTGGCACTGCACGATTCAAGCTGGGCGGGGGACATGGCGGACACAACGGTCTGCGCGACACCATTCAGGCGCTAGGCAACAATCGCGATTTTGCCCGTCTGCGACTGGGTATTGGTCACCCCGGCCACGCCAGTGAAGTAGTCAACTATGTATTGCGTCGAGCCCCTGCAGATGAACAGCAGTTGATCGACCAGAGCATTGAAAATGCCATCCGTGTAATTGGTGAGGCTGTTGCCGGACACTGGAACAATGCCATGAAGGCACTGCACACCAACGGCTAATATTCGGCACTCCATAAAACCTCCTTTTTGGGAACAAGATAATGGGATTTAACTGCGGTATCGTCGGCCTACCCAACGTCGGCAAGTCCACCCTCTTTAACGCACTGACCCAGGCAGGTATCGATGCGGCGAACTTCCCCTTCTGCACCATTGAACCCAACACTGGCATTGTGCCTATTCCCGATCCCAGGCAGGACAAGCTGGCCGCCATCGTCAAGCCGGAGCGCATTTTACCTACCACCATGGAGTTCGTGGACATTGCCGGGCTGGTTGCGGGGGCATCAAAAGGAGAAGGTCTAGGCAACCAGTTTCTGGCCAACATCCGTGAAACTGATGCCATCGCTCACGTGGTGCGCTGTTTTGATGATGAAAATGTCATTCATGTGGAAGGTAAGATTAACCCCGCTTCAGACATTGATGTCATCAATACCGAACTCGCGCTGGCCGATCTGGAAACCGTCGAAAAGTCTCTGCATCGCGCGACCAAAGCCGCCAAGGGGCAGGACAAAGATGCCATGGCACTGAAAGAAGTGCTGGAAAAAATTCTGCCGCACCTCAATCAAGCCAAACCATTGCGTGCGCTCGGTCTGGACAAGGATGAGCTGAAAACCATCCGCTCGCTCAACCTGCTGACACTGAAACCCACCATGTATATCGCTAACGTGGATGAAAGCGGCTTTGAAAACAACCCATATCTGGATCAGGTGCGCGCCATTGCTGAGGCAGAAAATGCCGTGGTGGTGCCCATCTGCAACAAACTTGAATCGGAAATTGCCGAGCTGGAAGATGACGAAAAGCTGGAATTCCTGCAGGAAATGGGCATGGAAGAACCGGGCCTGAACAGGGTTATCCGCGCCGGCTATGCACTGCTGGGGTTACAGACCTACTTTACGGCCGGTGTAAAGGAAGTGCGTGCCTGGACCATTCCTATCGGGGCTACCGCGCCACAGGCCGCCGGTAAAATCCATACCGACTTCGAGAAAGGTTTTATCCGCGCAGAGGTGATTGCCTACGACGATTTTATCGCCTGCAATGGTGAGCAAGGCGCCAAAGATGCCGGCAAATGGCGTCTGGAGGGTAAGGAATATGTGGTCCACGATGGCGACGTGATTCACTTCCGCTTTAACGTCTGATCCGCTCGATTGACGGCATGAGCTTGTGCTCTGCCGTCCCTACCTTCCCGACCTGAGCCTATAATGTAGCAATGGCCAGGTTACTCAAAATCCTCTCCCTGTTTCTACTGCTAGGCGTACTGGCAGTCATTCTGCTCAACCGCTATTACACTGGCTTGCAGGTCAGCAGCTACCGGGTGCTCTTCAATACAGTGACGGGCAGCGGCAACGCCACCCCCATTAACAGCACTCTCAGTGCACTCACTACGCTGCCAGGCTTCGAGCTATCGCTGTTTGCCGAAAAACTGCCCAGTCCCCGCTTACTGAAAATCACACCCACCGGGCAATTGTTGGTCAGCTCTCCGCGCACTGGCTCCGTCTTACTGCTCACTGACACGAATGCCGATGGGCTGGCCGATCGGCAACAATCCCTACTGACTGGGCTGAATCGCCCCCACGGCATCGATATATACAACGACGGCGACACCAGTTGGTTGTATATCGCCGAAACCAATGCAGTGGGCCGCGTCGCAATGGACTGGGCGACCGGAAAAATGCTCGGAAAATACCATCACCTGATTCGCGAACTGCCCTCCGGCGGCAACCACTGGAGCCGCACCATCCACTTCGGTCCCGATGGCATGCTCTATTTGACGGTGGGCTCCAGCTGCAACGCCTGCGAAGAAAGCGATTCCCGCCGGGCCGCCATGATCCGCTACCAACCCGATGGCACAGGCGAGGAAATCTTCGCCACCGGACTGCGCAACAGCGTCGATTTCGACTGGACCCCATGGAATCAGCGGCTGTATGCCACCGATAATGGCCGCGATCTGCTCGGGGACAATTTCCCGCCGTGCGAACTGAACCTGATCCAACAGGGCGAATTTTACGGCTGGCCCTATATCAATGGCTTTGGCGTGCTGGACCCCGATTACGGACCGGGGCATGAGCAGTTGTTAACCACAAGCATCTCACCCGACTTCGGCTTCCCTGCCCACAACGCCCCCCTGGGCATACATTTCCTGCGGCATCAAACTCAACCTAACTACCAGCGCACGGCACTGGTGGCGCTGCACGGGTCATGGAACCGCAGTGAACCTGATGGTTACAAAGTAGTTGCCCTACACTGGGATAAGCAGGGCAATATCAGCAGTGAGGACTTTCTTAGCGGCTTCCTGCTGCCGGGCGGACAGGTGATTGGCAGACCGGTGGACATTGAGGAAGGTACCGACGGCAGCATTTATCTATCCGACGATTACGCCGGAGTGATCTATCGCGTGCTATATAAATAGAGAGCGCAGAGGGGAATACCATGTTTCTCAAAGAGAAAAGCACCGGCCACCTAGTGGAAGTACTGGTCCTTCAGGGGTTATTTGACCCTTTCCAGGACTGGATATCAGGCTGTTACCACTATGGAGAAGAAGCCCAGGAGCCAGAGAACATAGGCAAGGCAAGCTTAATTTTCCCTTCCGGGGAGCCACTGCCACAGTGTTGGCTCGATCCCCATTACCGGGACCATGAACTTCCCGGAAATGGCTAAAAAACCTGCCGAACCGGATACCGAAAACGCCTTGACAATACAGGGCAAAATCGAGAAAATTCGCGCCCTCAATATTTGAGCAGTGGCTACGTAGCTCAGCTGGTTAGAGCACAGCATTCATAATGCTGGGGTCGGTGGTTCAAGTCC
>JBFICU010000069.1:0-7315 GCA_041581855.1 Porticoccus sp.
CTCTTTCTTGAACTCTGCGGCCAAATATTCGATCAACCGCATATCGAAGTCTTCACCACCGAGGAACGTATCACCGTTGGTGGACAGCACTTCAAACTGGTGCTCACCGTCTACATCGGCAATCTCAATGATGGAAATATCGAAGGTACCACCACCCAGGTCATAGACCGCAATCACGCGATCTCCCGGGGTTTTGTCCATGCCGTAGGCCAACGCAGCCGCAGTGGGCTCGTTGATGATGCGCTTTACTTCCAGACCGGCAATTCTGCCAGCATCCTTGGTAGCCTGACGCTGGGAGTCGTTAAAGTAAGCCGGCACGGTGATGACCGCCTCGGTGACTTTCTCACCCAGGTAATCTTCTGCGGTCTTCTTCATTTTTTTCAGCACTTCGGCAGAGATCTGCGGCGGCGCTTTCTTGTCACCTTTGACTTCTACCCAGGCATCACCGTTATCGGCTTTGACGATTTTGTAAGGCACCATTTTGATGTCTTTCTGAACCACATCATCTTCAAAACGGCGACCAATCAAACGTTTGACCGCAAACAGTGTGTTGTTGGGGTTAGTGACAGCCTGACGCTTGGCAGACTGGCCTACCAGCACTTCGCCTTCGTCGGAAAATGCAACGATGGACGGCGTTGTGCGCCCACCCTCTGCATTCTCAATAACCTTCGGCTTGCCGCCCTCGAGCACGGCCACACAAGAGTTGGTGGTACCGAGGTCAATTCCGATAATCTTGCCCATTATTTCGTTCTCCGGGTTTACTCAATTAGTTAAAAACTGGCTTCTGGTTCTGTATATTGGCCCGCTTTGGGGGATTTCAACCCTCGTCATCGTTATTTGGTGCAGGTTTGGCGACCACCACCATGGCTGGACGTACCAGTCGGCCATTGAGTGTGTAGCCCTTCTGGAAGACGTCAACCACGGTATTGGGCTGTACTTCCTTGAGTGCCAACATGCTCATAGCCTGATGCAACTCGGGATCGAAGGGTTCGCCCTTTGGATTCACTGCGGACACTTTGAAGCGATCCAGTACATCGTGGAAGCTCTTCAAGGTCAGCTCGATACCATCGCCCACAGCCTTGAATTCGTCATTACTGTGATCGATGGCCTGAATAGAACGCTCCAGGTTGTCCACCACCGGCAGTAACTCACCGACAAATTTTTCCAGCGCATACTTATGTGCGTTTTCTACATCCCGCTCCAACCGCCGACGCAGGTTTTGCATTTCCGCCTGGGTACGGATCACCTGATCCCTGGCCGCAGCAAGATCTGTAAGCATCTGCTCCATATCCTGTTCCGGGCTGGCTTCAGCCTGAGTGGTTTCCGGCTGCTCCGCAGCAGCCTGTTCGTTCTCCGGAACTTGCTGTTCCGGTTCTTGCGGGCTATGTTCTTCAGTTGACACGCAACAATCCCCCTTCTGGACTTTGATTCATCCGCTATATTGGGCCGTTACCACCAGTTTCAAGGGCAGACGCATCGAAAAAATCTGTATAACATGAGCCATCTTGTATTCAACCCGGTATCACCTTGCTAACCAGCCTGACAGTCAAGAATTTCACTCTGGTGGAGTCTCTCGAAGTGGACTTCAGTGACGGTATGACAGCGTTAACCGGGGAAACCGGCGCCGGTAAATCCCTGGTGCTCGACGCACTGTCCATGGCGCTGGGTGACCGCGCCGATACAGACCGTATTCGCTTGGGACAGGATCGTGCAGAAGTCTCCGCCCTATTTGATATCGCACAGAGTGCCGCCGCGGCGGAATGGTTGGCCGAAAACGATTTTGCACCCGATGGCAATGACTGCCTGATGCGTCGCATCCTGACGCGAGAAGGTCGCTCAAGGGGCTATATTAATGGTCAGCCCGCCACCATGCAGCAATTGCGCGAACTCGGCGAAATGCTCATGGACATTCACAGCCAGCACGAGCATCAATCACTGCTTCGCCGCGACAGTCATCGCCAGATGCTGGATGACTTCGCCGACTGCACCTTATTGGCAGGCACCCTTCGCGACACGCACAAACAGTGGGCCACCACCCACCAGCAATTACAGCAGCTCACCAGCGCCAGTGATGAATTGGAGGCCCGTAAAGCCCTGCTGGGTTTCCAACTCGAGGAGCTGGGTCAATTAGCGCTGATGGAGGGCGAGCTACAACGCCTGGAAGAGCAGCAACAGCTACTATCCAATGCCGAAGCCATCCTCCGTGACAGCCACACTCTGATGCAGCTGTGCAGGGAAGGAGATGAGTTTAACCTGCAGGATGGACTGGGCAGAGCCATGCATCTGTTAGGCGCCATGCCCAACAAACCCGTTGCACTTCAGGAAGTGGAAAAACTGCTCAACAGCGCACTGATAGAGGTAGAAGAGGCCGGCCGGGAAATTCAGCATCACCTGGATAGCTTCGAACTGGACCCGGAACAACTTCAGCAGATCGAAGAGCGCCTCAGTGCCATCTACCAGTTGGCGCGCAAACACCGCATCAACCCGGAAGAGTTGCTGGTGAAACAGCGCGCCCTGCAAGCAGAGCTGGATCAACTCACCAGCGGTGCGGACAATCTGGATGCGCTTCAGCAACGGGCAGACCAATTACTGGCTGAGTATAAAAAACAGGCTCTCGAGCTCAGCCACACTCGCAATACCGCAGCCAAAAAATTATCCGTGCTGGTTGAACAACAATTTTCGTCTCTATCCATGAAAGGTGCCCGCTTCGTGGTTGAGCTCACACCTATCGACCCAAACAAACCTTCTGCCCAGGGCCTGGAAAACATTGAATTTCTGATCGCCACCAATCCCGGCGAACCACCCAAACCGTTGGCCAAGATCGCTTCCGGCGGCGAACTGTCGCGTATCAGCCTGGCGATTCAGGTGATTGCGGCGCGCCACTCCACTATCGCGACCCTGGTCTTTGACGAGGTGGATGTGGGCATCGGTGGCGCCACTGCTGATGTGGTGGGCCGATTGCTACGGGAGCTAGGCAGTGGCGGACAAGTCATCTGTGTAACCCATCAGCCCCAGGTGGCTGCCTGTGCCCACCATCAGCTGCGGGTCACCAAACAAACCGGGATGGACTCAGCCCACAGCGATATCCAGCGGCTTCAGGAAGACGAACGGATTAGCGAGATCGCTCGTATGCTGGGAGGCGCCACTATCACTGCCACCTCCCTCAACCACGCCCGCGAGCTGCTGGATCTCGCCAATCAGCCCAATTGATCTGGATCAATAACCCGTCTCAAACTCCCTCCTATCCTTGCACTTCCAATGTTAGGAGGTAGATAAAATGCTAGCAGAAGATACTGCAACCTTGGGTAGAGTGGGCAAATTGGTTTTGATCGGCATCGGCGTAATGTTCGCGTTGATTGCTGTGGCTGTAGCGATAGCCTGAAAACGATATCCTAAATCCAGCTGGTCTCAGGCCAGCTGGATTACCCCACAGCTCACTGACAATTTTTCTGATGGCACTCGACGTCAGATGCCCGCTGCGATACCCTGACGTCTCTGTGTTTCTCAATTAGGAGCGATTGATGATTGGTGAACTTTTCTCTACCGGCTTCAACATCTCCATGCTTCCTGCCAGACTGGCCATCCGCAACACCAAGAACACCGTTCAGGCCATGCGCAACCTGCCCTATCTGGTAAAAACCCTTTCCGTGGACATGAATCAATCCCGAGAAGAGGCCCAGATGATGATGGGGCAAATTATGTCCCGCATTGACAACGAGCTGGGTGGTGACCCCAGCAATTTGAGCGATCAAGAGCGCGAGATGATCGCCACTCGGGAGTTGGCGATGGCTGAGCAGCACTTAGGAACTGCATTAATCAATCTGCTGACTGCCTGCCGGGTATTAACTGCCAAGCCTTCCCGGGTAATCGAGCACGGCCCTGCTGAGCGACTCGGTTAACCAAAACGCCAATCAGTCTCGCCTGAAAAGGTAGTTTTTTCGCCCCCCATCGCACACTGCCATAGCGTCATCCAGTTGTTCACAATGGCTGGCGTTCAGGTTAGCGATGTCAGGCAGACGCTCATTCACAGAAATACGCTGCTTATCCTGCTTCAAAAAACCAAACATGGTTTCAAAGCGCTCGCTGAAGTCCAACCCTCGCGCCGTCACATCATCGAACAAATAGATAAATTTTTTGAAAGAAAAGGTAGAACCACCTAAACCGATTTCCAGCATTTTGGTCAGATATTGACGGTAAGCACGAGCAAGATATGCGGTCAGCGCACTCCGCTCAGCAGAATCCTTTGGAGAAAAAGGAATATTCATTTTATTGCTTCCATCCAGCACCCCAGCCGACAAACTGCTATTAGCCTGATTGCCAACCAAGCGATAGCGGTTTCCTCCACACTGAAGAATGACGCCTTCCAGCTGGCAAACGGCATCGGAACCATCTCGCTCCGACAAGCGGGGCGCCGTGACATTATCAAGAACAGAAGGCTGCGGCGTAACCGTTCGTTTTGGCACGGTTACTTGGATGCCCACTCGGGCCGCCGGGCGTTTCAACAGCAATGCCTGGGTCAGGCTGTCATTGCGACGGAAATCCCGTAGCGGAGGCAAACCCTGGCCCTGACCGAGAGCCTGCAATTCACAATACAACTGCTCATGATAATTTTCTGCCAACAACAAGCAAAACTCATCTGCCTGGCTGGAGATTGAAAACATACCAAACAATCCGAACAGCACCATAAATAGCGTCTTGCGAACCATCACCTCGTCCCCAGCAACCGTCTCTTCCAACACCGCCACTCCGCTGATCGCTCCTGAGGGCAATACATCTGGCCGACCGTAAGCAGATATTTACGCAGCCGTATCAACCCCTTAGACTGTCCTGAACCCGATAATGAAGGCGTGCAGAAACAGCCAGTTATGTCACAAGTCCTCATTCGCCTTCTGCCCCCCCTCTTCTGCCTGTTACTGGCACTACTGACCTACTGGCAGCTGCCCACATTAGAGGCTCCCCAGCTGTCACTGCTGGAACAGTTGCCTTTCATCGTTTGTGGACTGGCAGCCTTTATGTCCATCCTCGCCAACCGCTCCAGGGACCTGGGGGCGGCCGGCACCATGCTGATCGGCTTCTGGATAATCACTGAGTTCCTTCAGGCACCGCTGGGAACAGAACCTGCGGGACAGGTATTCGGCATCATATCCCTTTGCCTGCCGGTCTTGTTAATGCTGTTTATTATCCTCCCTGATACCGGTTGGCGGCATCCAGCTTTCCTGGTGCTGGTAGCGTTTATTTCCATTTTCGCACTGATTGTCATCAGCCTGTTCCAGTGGCAGCCACTTTGGTTCGCAAAACTGATGCCGAGCATAAGCGAGTCGGACTTCCTGGGACTGCAAGTCTCCGCGACCGCAGGACTGTTATTCCTGATTGCCCTGCCCATGGGAGTTGCATTACCGCTACTACAGCATGAACAGCTCGATACCAGCCTGCCAGGCTGCATTTTGTTTGGTTTTATTACCATGGGCTGGTTTGAGTTGGCACACATCTCGGCCATCATGTTTTCTGCTGCCGGGCTGTTGTTAATCATTAACCAGACCCACAGCCTGCTCAATATGGTTTACAGGGACGAGCTCACCCAGATACCAAACCGCCGGGCACTGCTGCGCGACATCCGTAGTATGGGCAACCATTACGCGCTTGCCATGGTGGACGTGGATCACTTCAAAAAAGTCAATGACAACTACGGTCATGATGTCGGCGACCAGGTTCTAAAGGCTGTTGCGGCGAAACTGCGCAGGGTGTCCGGTGGCGGCAAGGCCTACCGCTTTGGAGGAGAGGAATTCTGTCTGCTCTTTCGTGGCAGGAAATCAGCGCATGTACTCGATTTTCTGGAAGAGCTACGTAGGGAAATCGCCGACTACGATATGACAGCACGGGACAAGAAAAGCCGCCCACTGATCCAGAAAAGTGGCGAAAAGAAACGCGGGGCAACTCGACGCGAGGGCAATATTCGTGTGACCGTCAGCATGGGACTGGCCGATTCCGAAGATGCCCTGCACTTTGAAGGTGTGTTAAAAGCGGCTGACAGCGCTTTGTATCGCGCCAAAGAGAGCGGCAGAAACCAGATCCGGCAATGCTAAGCGTTTAGTCAAAGCCCTGCCGTCAAAAGCAGCCCATAAAGATCACTTTTTCGACTTAACGTACAACACCAGGTTGTGTCCAACCAACTCGAAACCATGCTTGTCGGCAATCTCTCTTTGCAGCTTTTCGATTTCCAGGCTATGAAATTCAACCACCTTGCCGCTATCCACATTGACCATATGATCGTGGTGCTCACCCCTATCGATTTCATACACAGCAGAACCACTGTCAAAGTTGTGCCGGGTAATCAGCCCAGCACTCTCAAACTGGGTCAGGACCCTGTATACCGTGGCAATACTTACATCGTCACCGGTCTCGAGCATATGCCGATAGACATCCTCAGCACTCATGTGCCGATCGCCACTCTCTTCAAGAAGTTGCAAAATTTTCAAACGAGGGACTGTTACCTTAAGCCCAGCCTTACGCAATTCGCGGTTTTCATCGTTCATTCAGGTAACGCCCCTTCTATACACTGGATGGATTCGGTATTATCGCCGTTCGCTGAAATGACTGGAACCCCAAGATGCACTTTACTGCACGCCTGATTTGTTGCCTGGCTTTGTCGGTCTTCCTGACCGGGTGTTCCGGTATATCAATGCCCAGCTTCAGCATGCCTCACCTTCCGAGCATACACAAATTCGATATTCAGCAGGGCAACGTCATTACCCAGGAAATGATCGACCAGCTCAAACCTGGCATGACCAAGTCTCAAGTGCGTTTTATCATGGGAACACCACTGGTCGCCGACACGTTTAACCAAAATCGCTGGGATTATTACTACAGTCTGGTACCAGGCAAAGGTGAAGAAGTCCGCGAGCAGGTCTCTATTTTCTTTGAAGATGACAAGCTGGTAGGTTTTCGCGGCGACTACATTCCCTCTTCTGTCGCACCGTCTCCGGCCAACACCGAGAGTGAGAGCGAAACCGCAGACTCTGAATCAGAAACCTAGTCATCACTCTAATTCGGTACCGTTCATAACATCTTCATTGGCCTTTTCGACTACTCTTTGGCCTTTTCTGCCCGGCGCTTCCTGACTTCTTTCGGATCGGCTATCAACGGACGGTAAATTTCCACCCGATCCCCTGCCTGTAACACGTGCTCTTTCGGCGGCTTTAAACCCTTGGTTCCCAGTGCCTGACCAAAAATACCCATTTTGGCGTTTTCCAGATCGATGTCCGGAAACATCTGAACAATACCTGACTGCTGAACAGCTTCGTAAGCAGTGGTTCCA
>JBFICU010000070.1:0-7292 GCA_041581855.1 Porticoccus sp.
CTGGCCACAGCCCTTCTGCACAGCACAGCTCTGACAGGCGGAGCGCTGGATGGTTTCCACCCACAAACCGTCAGGCTCCAATGTGATGACGCGTCCAGTTTCTTTAATCACGCGTTGAGCACTCCCAATGAAGATATCCATTGACCACTATAGCGCACATGATAAGGGTCACCGAATATTAGGGGGCGGCTGGTGAGGCAGGTATCACTGATTGCATCACCAATTTGGCCGTTTCTACCGGTATTTCACCGACGACACAGATAACGTATTGACGATCTTCCACACTGATTCGAGACAGGTATGCTGCTGTGGCACCACGTTGTGCTTGCATTTGCGGGAAATTGGCCGCCATATCGGGGTCAATAAAAAGTGAAAACACAGATAACCCATCGGTATATATCAATGTTTCCCGTCCACTTTCAGTAGAAATTTCATGGCCAGCCAAACTATAACCCGGCGGTAACCAGCCTGGACGCCAATTAGGTGGGGAGAGTTGGAGCATGCCATTATCCAGGCAGGGGGCAGCTTCTGATGAAACTAGGTGATCTTCCTCCTCGACAGGGCCTAAATCCGAGTCAGCAATAGTGGCACCAATTTGGACATCCACATATTGAAATCGCTCCAGTACACGATTGTTATTCCCGATCAGCATGGACTGCAACAATAGTCCTGTCTCTTTATCGAGACCCAATACATAGCCGTATCGATGTTCATCCAAGGGAACTACATGGAGCATGTTGACATCGCGGCCCGCGATTCGGTCATCCGGCTTAAGCTGGACAATGTAGTACTTTTCCAAGTGATGTTTTGAGATATTGGCTATGCCCGCTGCGTTGCCGCGTAACATGGCGTCACCCAAGCGTTGACAATTAACGTCTTCTCCGCGTCGGATAACCTCTTGCTTGGGGCCGCTGAGCAATACCAAACGCTCAACTTCGCGTCCGGTTTTGATAGCATGAAAAACCTTGACAGTTTTTAGCGTACCGCCATGTTCGTAGGTAAAGATGCCGCTGTAATTGAGCTGCCGATTTGCAACAGCCATTTGCTTCAGGAGTTCTTCTCCCGAAGCATCGGCTTCAACGGCTAGGGCTTGTGCTTGAAAAAAAACACCGGCAAGGATAACTGCACAACACCTTGTCAAAAACATGAATGAGTTGAAATCAATAACCCTGGGTGGCAGGCATACGTGCATAGGGCAGCATACCCTGATTGGTGTTAAACGCCGCATGCTCTGTATGGCGACTCATTAGTTCGTTCAAGTAAGCCTGGACCTGTTCACGCGTTACCTCATCCGGAGCCATCTCCTTGACGACAATAACCGGCTGTGGAGCTCGATAAGTGTTAGGTTCAGAGCTGGCGCTAACGGTTCGAGCTGTTACAGCAGGAATACCGAAATCAGCTGCAGTTCTAAGCTGGGGATTGACGAAGTTCACCTGAACATCATCGACGGAGGCAATCGGTGCAGAAAGTCCGTTTGGTTGGCTGTATTGCTGTACACCAATGATGGCAACAGCCGCCACTGACGCCGCAATCGCGAAGCGACCGAGGGGCTTCATCATGCGAGAAATGACAGCGCTTTTACCCAGTGCAGGCTCATCTTCAAGCGCGGCTCGTATGGACGAGGAATAATCAATGACATGGGAAGGCAGGTCGCGTCGCATGGCGGAAGCTGCCAGCTGGTAGCGGCGCCAGGTATCGCGTAATTCATCAGATTGGGAGGTGCTTTTGAGTGTGCGGTGAAACTCCAGCTCGTCTGCCTCACCATCCATGAGTGCTGAAAGAGACTCTTTTTCGCGAATGTTATGGTCACTCATAACTTAAGCCTGCCTTGTTTTTAAGGTTATTTTAAGTCTGCCACACACTGTGGCAGAGCTCTACTCAATTGTCACACCAGCCGCTTAATACATCACACCAGCAATGTGAAGTCACAGGTGAGACCTGACGAGATAGAAAAGGTTCAACTCTGTACCTCACTATCCTTCCAACATCTTAATTTTTTGATCAATGGCCTCTCTGGCCCTAAATATCCGTGATCTAACAGTACCGACTGGACAATCCATAATCTCGGCAATTTCTTCATAACTGAGACCCTCAAACTCACGCAAAGTTACCGCAGTACGCAAATCTTCTGGGAGATTTTTTATCGCCAGATCAACGGCGGCCTCCAGCTCGTCCCGGTAGAGCAAATTTTCAGGTGAGTCGATATCCCGAAGGCGATCGCTGCCCTCAAAATAATCGGCCTCTTCTGCGTCAACGTCGCTGGTTGGTGGCCGGCGATTCTTGGCCACCAGATAATTTTTCGCGGTATTGACCGCAATTCGGTACAACCAGGTATAAAACGCACTTTCGCCGCGAAATTTGGCCAGTGCCCGGTAGGCCTTGATGAAAGCCTCTTGAACCACGTCATTGACCTCATCAAAATCCTTGACGTAGCGGCTGACAATGGCATGAACCTTGTACTGGTACTTCATGACAAGCAAGTCAAAGGCGCGCTTGTCCCCTTGCTGGACGCGGGCTACCAATAACTTATCGCTGTCTGATGCCTGTTCGGCTTCCATAACTACTCCAGTAAATACCCGCATGCCTCCAGGCAGTTGCTAGACAATGCCTATCGAAAATAGTTCGCGGGAAACCAATAATATGCCACCGGTATTCATTTTTGGCCCGCTATACTATCATGCCAGTCATTCCATTCTAGGACTTAGCCTCGTCGATGAAGAAAACGTATCACCACGATGTGTTGGTCATTGGCAGTGGTGCTGCTGGTATGACAGTTGCCCTCCAGCTAGCCGACAAATACCGGATCGCCCTCCTCAGTAAAAGTACCATCAAATCCGGCTCTACCTGGTATGCACAAGGTGGCATTGCAGCGGTTTTTGACAGTGAAGATTCCACCGAATCTCACATTCAGGATACGTTGGTTGCCGGCGCCGGACTCTGCCATGAGGATGCCGTTCGATATACCGTTGAAAATGGCCCTGATGCCATCCGCTGGCTGGTCGAAAAGGGCGTCAAATTTACGCTCAATCATGATAACGCCGATTACCACCTTACCCGAGAAGGCGGCCACAGCCACCGCCGTATCTTGCATACCGCCGATGCCACCGGACGAGAGGTATCGACGTCTTTGGCAGAACAAGTTCTACAACACCCAGCTATTGATGTTTACGAAGATCACGTGGTCGTGGATCTGATCACCCAGGCCGATCATGATTCGAGCAGAATTCGTTGCACTGGTGCTTATGTACTGAATAACGGGGAAGACCGGGTTTGTGCTTTTCAAGCCAAGGTGGTTGTTTTGGCCACGGGTGGTGCCAGCAAGGCTTATCTCTACACTACCAATCCCGATGGTGCTTCCGGCGACGGTATTGCCGTTGCCTGGCGCCGTGGCTGCCGTATCGCCAATATGGAATTCAACCAATTCCATCCTACTTGCCTGTATCACCCCAACGCCAAAGCTTTTTTGGTTACGGAAGCTTTGCGCGGTGAAGGCGCCTACCTCCGGTTACCCAGCGGTGAACGCTTTATGGAGAAGTTTCATCCGGAGGGAGAGTTGGCCCCAAGGGACATCGTTGCCCGCGCCATTGACCATGAAATGAAACGCTTGGGCAGTGATTGTGTATTCCTCGATATTTCCCACCGTTCCCCGGAATTTCTGGAGAGCCATTTTCCCACGGTGAAAGCCCAGTGTTTGGCCTACGGTATCGACATCACCAGAGAGCCCATTCCGGTAGTACCTGCTGCGCACTACACTTGCGGCGGCATTGTGGTCAACAAAAAGGGACAGACAGACCTCTGGAACCTTTATGCCATTGGCGAAACAGCATTTACGGGCCTGCACGGTGCCAACCGAATGGCCAGCAACTCGCTGGTAGAATGCGTGGTGTATGGAAAAGCAGCAGCACAGGCTATCAGCGCGAGCATCGACAATATCGCAGAGCCCGAACCCGTTCGCCCCTGGGATGAAACACGGGTTACTCATTCCGACGAGGACGTAGTGATTTCCCACAACTGGGATGAATTGCGCCGCTTTATGTGGGACTACGTAGGCATTGTTCGCACTAAAAAACGCCTGGAGCGCGCTCACCACAGGGTTAAACTGTTGCAACAGGAAATCCAGGAGTACTACAGCAACTACAAAATTACGCGAGACCTGCTGGAACTGCGTAATCTAGTACTCGTGGCAGAACTTATTATTCGCTCAGCAGAACAACGGAAAGAAAGTCGCGGTTTGCATTACACGTTGGACTACCCTGAAACGTCGCCAATTGCCAAAGACACCATCATGGTGCCAATCAACTTTGCGGCACAAAATATTATTGTCCGGAAGAATTAGTCCTGCCCAGTACCAGCAATTGACGCAAATGGCGCAACTCTCTCGCACTGGCGCTATCTGGCAGTAGTGCAACCATCCAACGACGTCGCTCCTCACGAAAGGACAGTAACTGCAGGCCAAGAAGCCATTGATGACTGATCAGCTCAACACGCCTTTCCCCCTGTGGCAGCAACAGTGTCCAGATGCCGTTTCGACAGCCTAGGGACGTGTACCCGGGGTATCGCCATTGACGTAGACTACCAGCAAATCCGCATAGCACCACAACGGCAAGAAGTAACAGTCGCCAGCCGGATAGCGAACTCAGTGCCAACAGCCCCAGCGCCAGAGCATGGACAAAGAGAATCCAGACCAACATCAGTCTGGAGGGGTTAATAGCTACCTCAACGGGTCTGTGATCGGGTATCACGGATGATCTGCACTATCTTTTGCAAATCCGGGTCTTCCGGGTCTTCTCGGCGAAGAAACCAGCCAAACATATCCTGATCTTCACACTCCAGCAGACGGTGATAGCGCTCCTTATCCTCCTCCTCCAGGTTCGGATATATCTTGTCCAGAAATGGCAGTAATACCAGATCCAGTTCCAGCATACCCCGCCGGCTCGCCCAGAAAAGTCGATTTCTTTCCATCAGTTCATACCTGTCGGTTGTGTGTCGAGGGTCGCTATTATAGTGGATCAGCTAGGGTTAACCCACTAAGATAGCCACCCTTGGTACAAGCGGAGTGCTTATGAGTAAGTGGCAGGTATTCCTCAACGATTCCGGTGTCGTTTCAGAACAACCTCACGCCCTGTCTTTTGGAGAGACGCCGGCTCATTACCCCGCCTTGCTCACTAGCGCAACGGTCACACCGCTTATCCACCATGGTCTTATGTCGATCGACGGTCCGGATTCAGCGCGTTTTCTCCAAGGGCAACTCACCTGTGATGTATTAAAGCTGGGTATTGGTGAGAGCGAACCAGGGGCTTGCTGCAATGCAAAAGGCCGCATGCTCAGCAACTTCATCCTCTACCGCGTGGATGAACACCATTTTTTACTGCAGATGCACCACTCACTGGTTAAGCCCACCTTAGAGCACATGGCCAAATACGCTGTGTTTTTCAAAACTGCGCTAACTGATGCCAGCGAGCAATATCTGTTGCTGGGGCTTTCCTCAGCAGCTGCAAACACCAGCCCACCAACCATCAAGCCTTTTTCCTCCCACACTTATAGCGATGGCCGCAAGTTACTTCTCATTGAAGAAAGCTGTGCTCACGAAATTTGGCGGGCAATTTTAAATACGGCCCAACCGGTCGGAACGGAGCTCTGGCAGCTTTGGGATATCCACGCCGGACTAGGGTATGTCCAAGCCGAGACGATGGAAATGTTCATACCACAGATGCTGAACCTACAATCCATCAATGCCATCAGCTTTAAAAAAGGTTGCTACACAGGCCAGGAAGTGGTGGCCCGCATGAAATATCTGGGCAAGCTCAAACGCCATATGTATCGTGTATTCACGCCTGATACAGAAAGCCCGCCACTGGCAGGCACGCCGTGTTATTTGCCTGGCGGCGAACAAAGTATTGGCAACGTGGTGCTTGCTGCCCGTTATAACCACGGAGTGGAAATGCTCATAGTGCTGACAGATGACGCGGCAATCGGGCAGCAATTAGTCATCGGTGACGGCACAGCAGTGAGCACAGCCCTCTCGAAACTCCCTTATAGTATAGATTAATCAATATATTAGGAATTATACTTAATGTATTTTAAAACAAGTGGGGTTGGCTAAATGCTCGATTGGCTATCTGATAACCAGACACTGCTAACCTGGCTCAGCGTGATTTCGTTAGTAACATTTGTGGCCAGCCTGCTAGCACTACCCTGGCTGGTGTCGCTTATTCCCTCAGATTATTTCCACCATCATCACCGCCATCCGGCACCCTTCAAAAATCGCCATCCGGCTATTCGTGCATTGCTCTTGGCGGGTAAAAACTTGCTTGGCCTGATTCTGCTGTGTGGGGGCATACTCATGATATTTTTGCCGGGCCAGGGATTACTCACCATCGTAGTGGGTATGTTACTGATGGATTATCCTGGCAAATATAATCTGGAAAGGCGCGTTGTCGGGCACCCGACTGTATTGAAAAGCCTCAATTGGCTTCGTAACAAGCGCAACCAGCCTCCCATTGAAATTTAAGCAAGTATCTCTTGAGTAAGACCGTCCGCTTTGCCTAATAAACTAACCGGTGTTTGCCGCCATTGACGCTGCCAATTGCTGTCGACTGGGCAGCTGCCAATCAATAGGCTGAACACCTCGTTTTTCAAGATAAGCATTGGCCTTTGAAAAATGGCCGCAGCCAAAAAAACCTCGATGAGCTGAGAGTGGTGAAGGATGCGGTGCTTTTAGCACTAAATGTCGCTTGGCATCGATAAAAGCGCCCTTTTTCTGGGCATAACTGCCCCAGAGCATAAACACCAAACCTTCGCGTTTGTCATTAAGCGCGCGAATGGCACAATCAGTAAACTCTTCCCAACCCCTGCCCTGATGAGCACCCGCATCGCCTTGTTCCACAGTGAGCGTTGCGTTCAAAAGTAGAACACCTTGGTCTGCCCAGTAGGAAAGACACCCGTGATCCGCTATGGGAATAGCCATATCATTCTGTAACTCTTTATAGATATTGCGCAGTGATGGTGGAATGTCTACGCCGGGCAATACAGAGAAACACAAACCGTGGGCCTGTCCCTCCCCGTGATAGGGGTCTTGACCAAGAATGACCACTTTCACTTGATCAAATAGCGTATGGTTAAACGCGGCAAACCAATTGGCGCCAACAGGATAGATCACTTTGCCCTGCTGTTTCTGTCCCTGCAAAAACGCTTTCAGACTTGCCATATAGGGTTTAGCAAACTCATCTTTGAGAGCAGGTAACCAGGATGGGTGAAGTTTAATAGTGGATTCGTCCGCCACGGTTTGATTC
>JBFICU010000071.1:0-7254 GCA_041581855.1 Porticoccus sp.
CCGTGGAGCGTTATTATAAACATCAACTATCAGTTAATTTGCGAGAATCACCATGACGGATAACATTCGGGCACACAAAGGCATCACACCCACACTGGGGCAACGCGTTTACATTGATCCGGCTGCCACCGTGATCGGCGATGTCAGCCTAGGGGATGATGTCTCGGTCTGGCCCGGGGCGGTGATCCGCGGAGATATGCACCGCATTAGCGTTGGTAACCGCTCCAACATCCAGGATACGGCTGTTTTGCATATTACACATGCCAGCAATTTCAACCCCGACGGGTGGCCGCTTACCATTGGCGATGATGTGATTGTCGGTCACGGTGCCATTCTCCACGGCTGTACCCTCGGCAGCCGTATTCTGGTCGGCAATGGCGCCATAGTGAATGACGGTGCAATTGTTGAGGACGAAGTGATTATCGGTGCCGGTACGGTCGTCCCACCGGGCAAGCGCCTGGAAAGTGGCAACCTCTACGTGGGTAATCCCTGTCGTCTGTTGCGACCGGTCAGTGATAAGGAGCGGCAGTTTTTCACTTATTCACCGGGCAACTATGTAAAGCTCAAAGACCAATACTTGGCAGAACAATCCGGCGACTGGCGCAACGCGGCGGAGTAACCCGAATACTTCAATGGCAGCAGGTTGACTCGAGTTTAGGTCAATCTGTTGCCAGTGACTGACGCAATAAGGCGATTACCGGCGCCGTTTGCGGAGTGACGCCACGCCATAGTTTGAATGATTCCGCTGCCTGTTCCACCAGCATACCCAAGCCATCGGACACTGCACGAGCACCGTGCTGCCGCGCCCAATTGATAAAAGGTGTTGGGGTCGCCCCATACATCAGGTCGTAACAATGACCATCACCGGTCAGCAGGTCACTCGGCAGAGGGGGTAACTCACCCGAGAGGCTGGCACTGGTGCCATTGATCACCAAATCAAACTGCTGCCCCTCCAACATATCGAAACCACATCCGAGCAGATAACCCATCTCGGCAAAACCTTTAGCGAGTTGCAGTGCCTTATCGATAGTCCGGTTGGCAATCACTACATGCTGGGGCAACTGTTCCAGCAATGGCTCAAGCACTCCTCGCACCGCACCACCCGCACCGAGCACCAGCACTTTTTTACTACGAATTTCCCAGCCCAGGTTATTGAGAATATCCCGAACCATACCGACACCGTCGGTGTTATCCCCAAAAATAGTCCCGTCGTCCTGTAAAGCCAGCGTGTTCACTGCACCGGCATGACGGGCACGGGGGCTGAGCCGAGCTGCATAACTGTAGGCATCCTGTTTAAACGGCACAGTAACGTTCAAGCCCTTGCCGCCACCGGCAAAGAAGGCATCTGCAGCGGATGCAAACTCTCCCAGCGCCACCTGCTGCTTGTGATAGGACAAGTCCTGTCCGGTCTGGGACGCAAAAGCTGCGTGAATAGCGGGTGATTTACTATGTTCAACCGGGTTGCCAAAAACGGCGTATTGATCAGTCATATTGCCTATTCCATTCAAACCCAGTCGCGGGGTTGCAGGTAAACCTCGTATAGCTCCGCTTCGGCGGTACCGGGTTCTGGATGCCAGTCGTAGTCCCAGCGCACCAGTGGCGGCAGGGACATCAAGATGGATTCAGTTCGACCGCCTGTTTGCAGACCAAACAGGGTACCCCGATCATAGACCAGATTGAATTCCACATAGCGACCACGACGATAAAGCTGGAATTGCCGTTCCCTTTCGCCCCAGGGCACCCCCTTGCGACGCTGGATAATTGGCAGATAAGCCTTCAGATAGCTATCGCCCACTGAGCGCATTAACGCAAAGCTCTGCTCGAAGCCCGGTTGATTGTAATCATCAAAAAACAGGCCGCCCACACCACGTGGTTCATTGCGGTGTTTCAGGAAAAAATAATCATCACACCATTTTTTAAAGCGTGGATAAACTGCCTCTCCAAACGGTTCGCAGGCTGCTTTGGCCGTTTGATGCCAATGGCGACAATCTTCCTCATTGCCATAATAAGGCGTGAGGTCATAACCCCCACCAAACCACCAAACTGGCTCCTCGCCCTCTTTTTCGGCAATAAAAAAACGCACATTGGCATGGGAAGTCGGCACATAGGGATTTTCAGGGTGCATCACCAAAGACACGCCCATGGCTTCAAAAGAACGACCAGCCAGCTCGGGACGAGCGGCCGTGGCAGAGGGTGGCAGCTGGGTGCCATGAACATGGGAAAAATTAACCCCACCTTTTTCAAACACAGACCCGTTGGTAATCACCCGACTGCGACCACCACCACCTTCCTCACGGATCCAGCTGTCTTCCGCAAAGATACTGCCTCCATCCTCAGCCTGCAGCCCGGCACAGATGCGATCCTGCAAATCCAGCAGGTAATTTTTAACGGCAATTTTATCGGTCATGGTAGTCCACCTGATACAGCACTAGTACAGGTGCGCAAGTTTGCGGCGGTGGTGCAACATTGACAACCTGTTCGACAACAAAGAACGCAGACTCACGCAGAGCGCACCTGTTCTCCGGTGATAAGATTTTTGATGGGTGTAGGCTTATGCAAACCACCCAATGAGCCCGGCACCACAACATCAATCAACTTGTGAAAATACAGCTCAATTTTAAGACGGGAACGGGCCGGTGGGCGGCCATGGGGATTGGCTGATGTAGAAATCAGCGGCCCACCAAAGGCGCGGCTCAATGCCGCAGCTACTGGATGATTGGTTACCCGCAGCGCCAGCGTATCTCTGCCACCCGTTACCCAACAGGGCGCGTAGCCGTTATTGGGCACCAGCCAGGTCTGCGGTCCCGGCCAGCTATCTTGCAACTGTCTACGGCTTGCGGCGGGCAATCCAGCCAAAAAGGGTTCGAACTGATCGAGGGATGCGGCAATCATAATCAGCCCCATATCCCGGCTGCGACCCTTTATCTCCAGTATGCGATTCACCGCATACTGGTTAAACGGATCACAACCCAAACCCCATACGGCTTCAGTAGGATAAGCGATGACGCCACCGTGTCGCAGGGCAGCAATGGCCTTGGCTATGTGCAGCGATGGCAAGGGGGGGATGCTCACAAGCTGGTTAGCCGTTATTCAGCTTGTCCTGTAACGCCGCATCCTTTTCGAGAATAGCCTGCGCATTAGCTGCGCGCTCCTCAATCAGCTTGCGGTGCAAGTCTGCATCGCTAACACCAATAATCTGTGCCGCCAGATAAGCGGCATTCTTGGCGCCAGCTTTGCCGATTGCCACAGTGGCTACGGGAATGCCTCCTGGCATCTGCACGGTAGAAAGCAATGCATCCAGTCCATCCAGAGAGGAATTGATCGGCACACCGATCACTGGCTTCAGGGTATTAGCCGATACCGCGCCCGCCAGATGAGCCGCCATACCTGCGGCACAGATGAATGCAGCACAGCCACGCTGGTCAGCATCCCTCACGTAACCGTGGGTAGCCTCCGGAGTACGGTGTGCTGAAAGCACTTTTACTTCAAAAGGCACAGCGAACTTTTTCAAGATCTCAAAACTGGCTTCCATGACCGGCAGGTCTGAATCAGAGCCCATGAGAATGGCAACAAAGGGTTTGCTCATTTTTTACTCCCCCGCTAAAAAACGCCGCAGGCTACCGGAACAACCAGGCTTTCGCAAGCGCGTCATCAAATATAAGGGATTGGTTTTGTTACTAAAATCAATTTATTAGTCATTTTCAAGTGCACTTCACCCTGAACCCAATCGTTGAAAGCAGCCATTAATGGCAACCAGTTTTCCATCCAGCTCTAACATCATCAACATACGCGTCACATCCTTGGCCGGCAAGCCTGTTCTTGCTACCAATGTATCCACATCCACCGAATCGAAGCCCAGTGCATCCAACAAGAGACCCTCATCACCCTCAGCATCAGCTGGCGTGATCTCACTATTCTCTGCCAGATAGGACAGCATGCCGCCCAGCTGTTCAACGATATCCGCTGCAGACTCAACCAGTGTGGCGCCTTGTTTTAACAACTGATGGACACCTTTGCTCAAGGGATTGTGAATAGAACCCGGTATTGCAAAGACCTCGCGCCCCTGCTCCAGGGCATAGCGCGCCGTGATCAGGGAGCCGCTCTTGAGCGCAGCCTCTACCACCAGTACACCCAGACTGAGGCCGCTGATGAGGCGATTACGGCGGGGAAAATGGGGCGGCAGCGGCGCAGTGCCTGGCAGGAATTCACTGACAACAGCACCCCCATTATCCAGAATTGCTTGGTACAACGGCTGATGCTGTCTTGGGTAGATCACGTCAATCCCGGTACCCAGCACCGCCACCGTTTTACCCGACTGCAACGCGCCCCGATGTGCAGCGCCATCTATACCCAGCGCCAAACCACTGGTGACCACAAAACCGCTGGCCGCCAAAGCGCGTCCAAATAGTTCTGCGGTCTGGAGGCCCTGGGGACTGGCGTGGCGACTGCCCACTATAGCCAGCTGAGGTAAAGACAATGCTTCTACATCACCACGCACAAACAGTAACGCTGGAGCACCGGTTACCTCCTTTAACAGCGAGGGATAGGCACTATCTAAGTTTGTCAGGCATTGGACCTGGTGGTCTCGGCACCACTGAAGTAACTGATCAGCACGGGCTGTCAATGCAACTCGCTGACTGGCCAGTCCCTGAAGTCCCTGCGCTGTTTTTCTGGTCAGGCCTTCACAGCAAGATCGTTGTGGCTGAGCCACTACTGTTGCCAGCGAATCACTCTTTAATTGAAGTTCACTGATATTGGAGGGGCTAATACCCTGTGCCAGTGACAACAGGACCACTGCTCTGGATTCTTCATCCACGTTGTTCTCTCCTTGAACACTTGCCATCCTGGCAGTTTTACTCAAAAAAAACGCCGACATTTGTCGGCGTTCTCAATCCCCCTATTTGTCAGGGATTTTTAACCAGATCATTTACCGCCAGTGGCCGCTCTGCATTAAGCACCAGACCATAGCTCATCTTTTCAAATGTCCGGAAAACCATGACCAACCCGGCACGCTCGCCGGGAAGCGTAATTTCATCCTTGGCAATACGGTCCTTTACTGTTTCGCCACGTTTGAATATGGCCAGCACATTGCCCACCTTTAGGCCTTCCCGTTCACCGCGGTTAATCGCAACCACATCCAGATGACCAACCTGGGTAATGCCACCCTCAACCGCCATGATGACACCCTCTATTTCGCCATCGGGGCCACTGGGATAGAAGTTGGATTCCAGACGACGCTCCTCATGGGGCAGCAGCCGTTCACCGATACGCACTTCCTCTACCACGCGAGTGGCCATCAGCGTCGCAATTTCGCCATCGACTGTTTTGACTTTCGCTGAGCCAACATCCTGGGCGCGAATACCCAGCATCTCATCCGTCTCGGGGTCCACATATGGCTCACCTATCCGGTAGAGGCCATAGGCGGGCGTTTCATCAAATTCACCTCGGGCATAAAAATTGTCATTGAGGCCGGTGAGGATCCGCTTCTCATGACCAGCCACCACATAGGGAGCCGCGTCAGCTTCTTCCTGGGTTACCACGCGGTTGCGGGTCAGGAAGTTATTAATGATGTCGAGTGGCAGCGTCGGAATCGCCTCTGCGTGAGGAAGCACCTTCACACCGGGAGACAACTTAACATCTCGACCACGTTGCAGCATCAAGCGGGGGCGACCATCGATGTAAACGAGAGAGATGACATCACCAGGATAAATAAGGTGAGGGTTGCGAATCTGCGGGTTGACGTACCAGATTTCCGGCCATAGCCAGGGGTCGCGAAGAAACAAGTCTGAAATATCCCAGAGGGTGTCGCCTTTCTTGACAGTGTATTTGTCGGGCACATTGTCATTAAAGGGTGCGTCTGCAGCCATTGCTGCCATCGCAATAGCGCATGCCGCTATCACTCCCAACAATGTTTTTTTCATCTTCTGGCCGTCCTGTGTGCTATATCCCGATTGTGTGTATACTTCCCACCCGGCGGTATTCTGTGAAAAATACCATACCATTGGCCCTATGTTAGCAGTGGTTTACGCCTGATTGCTAGAAACCCGTCACAAAGAAATGGCAATACTCAACATACTTGAATTCCCCGATGCACGCCTGCGTACCGTAGCGAAACCCGTTGCCAAAATCGACGATAGTATTCGCACTCTGGTGGATGACATGCTTGAGACGATGTATAGCGCCCAGGGCATTGGTCTCGCCGCCACCCAAATCAATGTTCACCAACGTGTGGTGGTGATGGATTTATCAGAAGAGGGTGACCAGTCAATGGTGCTGATTAACCCGGAAATTAAAATTCTTGACGATCAGACTTGCCCCCATCAGGAAGGCTGCCTCTCCGTCCCAGGTTTTTATGAAACCATCCAACGTCCGTCACATATTCAGCTCACCGCGCTGGACCGTGACGGCAACCGTTTTGAGCTTCTTCCAGACGGACTCCTTGCTGTGTGTATTCAGCATGAGATTGATCACCTAGACGGCAAATTGTTCGTGGATTACCTATCGACCATTAAACGGCAACGAATCCGTACCAAACTCGAAAAACTCAACCGCCACCCCGACTAGGCTCATCTGCTGAGCTGAGGATAATTTAACTTGCGCGTCGTATTTGCAGGCACCCCTGAATTTGCAGCAAAGCATCTTCAGGCTTTGCTGGATTCACCCTCTCTCCAGGTGGTGGCCGTTTACACTCAGCCGGACCGACCCGCCGGTCGCGGTAAAAAGCTCACCGCCAGCCCCGTGAAACGGCTAGCAGAACAGCACCAGCTGCCCCTCTACCAACCACTGAGCCTAAAAGCTGAAGAAGAGCATGCCCGCCTGGCCGACCTGCAAGCGGATATCATGATAGTGGTGGCCTACGGGCTACTCCTCCCCAAAGAGGTGCTGGAAATTCCTAGATTAGGGTGCATCAACGTGCACGCCTCCCTATTACCTCGCTGGCGTGGCGCGGCGCCAATACAGCGTGCTATTGAGGCAGGAGATACCGAAACCGGTGTGACCATCATGCAAATGGACGTAGGACTGGATACCGGCGACATGCTGCTTAAAGCCCACTGTGCTATCGAAGCGGACGACACTGCTGCCACATTGCACGACAAGCTGGCGGAAATAGCCCCCCCCGCGCTGTTAAAGTGCCTGGCGGAACTTACCCACGGCACGGCAGTAGCAGAAAAACAGGATGATCAACTAAGTAATTACGCTCCCAAGATCACCAAGGAGGAGGCACTATTGGATTGGTCCCAACCGGCAAGCAGA
>JBFICU010000072.1:0-7240 GCA_041581855.1 Porticoccus sp.
GCGTCAGCGGGGTGAAATAGATCGTGCCATCCGTGTCCATCAGAACCTGTTATCTCGCCCCAATCTCAGTATTCCGCAAATCCGCCAGGCCCACCTCGAATTGGGTCGTGATTTTTTAAAAGCGGGCTTATTTGATCGTGCGGAGCGCCTCTTTCTGGAGCTGGTGGATGAGGATAGCGGCGAGTTGCGGCAATCTGCACTGCATCACCTGATACAGATTTATCAAGATGAACTGGAATGGAACAAGGCCATTCGTGCTGCAGAGATGATGGATAAGAAACGCCTTGTGCGCGGGGGCACCGGTTTGGTAGTGGAGCAGTCCCACTTTTGCTGTGAACTGGCAGTGAAGGCAATGGCCAGTGGTGATTTTCTGCAGGCTAGGAGACAGCTCAAATCGTCCCTGAAGTTCAACGCTAATTCTGCCAGAGCCAATCTGCTCTGGGGTGATCTGGAGTTTCGGTTGGGCAATTATGCAGCGGCAATCAAGCGCTTTAGTTTGATTCCGCAACAGCAGCCGGATTACCTGCCCGAGATTCTACAGCCGGTGCGACAGTGTTATCAGGCGCTAGGTGACCAGGATGGTTTGGTGCATCAGTTCCGCGTCTGGTTGGAATGCTTTCCAGGCGCCAGTCTGCTCAGGATGGTGACAGAAGAAATGTCCCGCCAGCAGGGTGATAGTCAGGCTATCGTTTTCCTCACTGACTACCTGAAGAATAAGCCGTCGCTCAAGGGGCTACATACCCTGTTGACGTTGCACTTGAGTCAAGGTGACACAGGCCCACAGGAACACCTGACATTATTGCGAAATGCCCTGGAAACACTTGAGGCCAGGCGCTCGATATACCAGTGTACTCATTGTGGTTTTAAGGGGGGACAACTGCATTGGTTATGCCCCCAATGCAAACGCTGGGAAACTGTCAGACCGGTAAAAGGCGTGGATGGTGAATGAGTTGCGCCGCCCTTCGTTGAATTGATCGAACGTGAGATGAAAGATGATAAATAATGGTAGCAAAGTGATTGTGGCGCTGGATTATCAGAATGCCGCTGCGGCACAACCCTTCGTCGATGCGGTATCGCCACAACTGTGCAAACTCAAAGTGGGAAAGGAACTGTTTACCCAGTCAGGACCACAGTTTGTTGGCGGTTTGGTAGAGCGTGGTTTCGACGTGTTTCTGGACCTTAAGTACCACGATATTCCCAACACTGTCGCCAAGGCTGTGAAGGTCGCTGCTGACATGGGCGTATGGATGACAGATGTACATGCTTCGGGTGGTCGGCGCATGATGGAAGGAGCCCGGGAAGCACTGGAGCAAAGCAACAGTGACATGTTGCTCATTGCCGTGACGGTGTTGACCAGCTTTGCACAAGAAGATTTGGCAGAGATTGGCATCCACTGTACGCCAGAGGAACAGGTACATCGCCTCGCAGCGCTGGCCCAATCATCCGGTATGGATGGTGTTGTCTGCTCCGCGATGGAGGCACGAGGTCTTCGTTCGGCGCTGGGTGACGCGTTCACCCTGGTGACCCCGGGCATTCGTCCTTTATCAGCTGTCGGCGATGACCAACGTCGTGTGGTCACACCGAGCCAGGCTATCGCCAATGGCAGCAGCTATCTGGTTATTGGACGACCCATTACACAGTCCGCTGACCCGGTGGCGACATTGGTTGCGATCAACAAAGAAATTTTGCAAGATTAGCTCCGGCGGCACATGAGGTGTCGTGACAATGTGAAATGGAGTGCTTCGGCACAAGGAGTTCGCTATGCAATCGCTAAAATCTGTCATCAAAATCTTGCTGTTATCGCTCGTTGTGGTGCTGCCGTCCTGGCAGACAGTTTACGCCGCTGAAACCTCTTCCCCGGCAGTAGAGCAGTCGTTAACCGTCAATATCAATACCGCCACGGCACCGGAACTTGCCGAGATGTTAAGTGGTATTGGTAACAAGCGCGCCGAGGCTATTGTTGCCTACCGGGATGCCCATGGCTCATTCTCTTCTGTGGAGCAATTGCTGGAGGTAAAGGGTGTCGGTGAAAAGGTTCTGGAAAAGAATCGGGCCAAGCTGGTACTTGAGTAATCTTGGCTGCACGATCATGGCCAGTCTTCGGGCTGGCCTTTTTGGTTCGGGTTTCCCGGTCCTATAAATGCTGATACCGTGATGGATCAGCTTATTAGGAAGCATTTCTGTGAACACTCTGGATCATTACATCACGCTCCTTGAAAACCTTGCTCCAGCCAACCTGGAGCAGCTAAGAGAATTGGTCAGCGATGATGTGCATTTCTCCGATCCCTTTAACCAGGTGGCCGGTGTTGAGGGTTACCTTGAATTGTTGAGAGAAATGTTCCAGCGGTTGGACAATGTGCGCTTTACCGTTCACGAGCGTGTTCAGCATGATTCGATCGCCTATCTGTATTGGACTTTTACCGCCAGTAGCAAGACCACCGGTGAGCTGCATTTTCAGGGAACCAGCCGGTTGCTGTTTACGGATGACGGGCGTGTAGCGAGTCATCAGGATTTTTGGGACAGCGCAGCTGTCTATCAACAATTGCCCATAATCGGAATATTGATTCGCTGGCTACAAAGGCGTGCAGCTCATCGTGGCTGATGGGTGACTGTTCAGGGGCTGTCGGTTAATGGCTTTCGTGTTCCAGAACAAACAAGCCCACATCAATGGCATTTTCCTCAAAGCCACCTTCGCAATAACTCAGGTAATAGCGCCATAGCCGTCGGAAACGCTCATCAAAACCCTGTTCACTGATTTGCGTCCAATGTTGTTCGAATTGTGTGTGCCAGCAGGACAGGGTGCGGGCGTAGTCCTTACCAAACATTTGCTGATGAGCCAGTCGGAAGCCGTGTTGGGCAAACTTTTCTTTCAACACTTTTACACTGGGTAGCATGCCGCCCGGAAATACGTGGCGTTGTATGAAATCCGCCTGGCGTGAATAGTGCTCGAAGCGTTCATCGTCTATGGTGATAATTTGCAGAACGGTCTTGCCACCGGGTTTTAGTACGCCTTTTAATTTGGCGAAATACGTGTCCCAGTTTTCCTTTCCCACTGCTTCGAACATTTCGATGGAAACCACGTTGTCATATTGACGCTTGATGTCACGATAATCGGTCAGCGACACGTTTGCTTGCTCTGTAAATCCCGCCTGTACAAGTTTTTCCTCTGTCCATTGGCGTTGCTCGACAGACAGGGTTACACCATCAATTTCGACGGGATGTTGTTGCAGAGCCTGTAGGGCGAACTCACCCCAGCCACAGCCAATCTCCAGAATTCGGCTGTCTTCCCTCGGTGACAATAGCGCCAGTATGCGCTGGTATTTCGCCGTCTGTGCTTGTTGCAGTGTCATGTCGGGATCGAGGAACAGGGCAGAGGAGTAAGTCATCCCGGGGTCGAGCCATTGTTGGTAGAACCGGTTACCCAAGTCGTAATGTGCGGCAATGTTGCGGCGGCTGCCACGTCGGGTATTGCGGTGCTGCCAGTGGTATAGGTTGTATAACAGATCGTTGAACCAATGGGCCTTGGACATTCCGGATAACTCCGCCTCGTTCCGCAGTGCCCAGCGCACCAGTGCCGTGAGATCGGGGCTATCCCATTCCTCGCAGAGGTAACCATCTGACCAGCCATTGGTCCCGCCGGTAAACAGGCGTAACAGGGGTTTAAGGGAGTGTAGCTGCACAGAAACCTGTGGTTCACCGGAGCCAAATGTTTGCTGATAACCACTGGGAAAGCCGAGCAGTAGTCGACCCTGGCAATTTGCCAGCCGCCCTTTAATGTTGGCGATGAAAAATGATTCCATAATTCCAGGTCGTTTGCTGTCATCAGGCCTCATCCCAGAGGCTGTCATCTCAGAGCCTTTCATGGTGGATAACTCCATTTTGGTCCTGCCAGCTGATACCGCTGGCCGTTTTGCGGTTGTCACGTACTTGGGGCTTTAATCCCTTCAACCAGAGTCGCAGTGCCTCCCAGTGAATACCTCCCATCACTTTCAGGGTCATCAGTGGATAACGAAAAAACAGGGTCAGCAAGGAGTGACTGTCTATTGACTGGCGATGGCCGGTGAACGTGGCGAACAGGCGATGTATTTCCTTTTCGGGGTTTCCTGTTTGGTCTTGCTGGATACAAAGGGCTATACGCTGATCATTCGGTGGCAGGATACGAAAACGATAACGGGTCGCCATGGGCATAAAAGGACTCACATACATCTGCTTGTCGCTTTGTTGACGAACCCAGGGGCTAGGGTCGTATTGATCGACGGGCAGAAGGTAGCTGTGTCGTTGCCTGAAGGTGTTGCTCACCTCATAGAGAATGACCTGCAACTGGTAATGTCGGTCGTAACAGAAATACACACTGAGGGGGTTAAATACATAGCCCAGTATCCTTGGATAACACAGCAGCTTGATGTGTGCTGTGGCCTCGGGGTAACCCCGAGCCTTGAGCAATTCACAGATATGCTGCTTGAGTCCGGACTTTCCTGACCCGTGGTCGGTTTCGTGGAAGGAAAACAGGTTGAAGCGATTGAGGGAAAACCAGCGCAATTGGTTATCCAGCCGAGTGAGTTCATCCAGGTCAAGACACAGGGCAAACACCCGGTAGACAAAACGGTGTCGTTTTGGCTGCGTGCGGTGATGCATGACATGACCGCAGTAGATGGCGGATTGCAGCGCTTCAGCCATGGGCTAACTCTGCGCAGTTGCCATCGGCGTAGTCGGGGGGCAGACAAATGCGACCATTGGGTTCATCCAGCTGCCATGGGCGTTTGATGCCCCCCAGCGCTTCGGCTACCGCCAGACCTGATTGAAGACCATCTTCATGAAAGCCGTAGCCAAAATAGGCGCCACAGAACCAAGTATGGTGCTTGCCCTGAAGTGACCAGAGTTGTTTTTGGGCAGTGATAGAGTGCTGGCCAAAAAGTGGGTGGTCGTAGAGGAAGCTGCGAATAATGGTTCCCTGCCTGGGCATCTTCAGTGGGTTGAGGGAAACAATCACCGGTTGATCTGTGTTGAGTGGCTGGAGTCGGTTCATCCAGTAGCTGACAGAGACATGATGTTGTTGATCATCTTTATTGGAGAGGTAATTCCAGCTCGACCATGCCTTGCGGCGACGGGGCATTAGCGTGGTATCCAGGTGCAGGTAGGCGAAATTACGCTGGTAAGGAAAACAACCGAGCAGGGATTTTTCTTCCCTACTGGCATCGCTCAATAATTCCAGCGCCTGGTCACTGTGGCAGGCAAATACCACTTCATCGAACAGCTCGCGGTTGCCCAGAATATCGTCCACGGCCACCTGCTCACCCAGACGGGTTACAGACTGTATACGGGTATTCAGGCGCACACAATTGGTGAGATTTTGAGCTATTTTGTCAACATACTGACGGCTGCCACCCACCACGGTTTTCCACTGTGGTCGATCTTGCAGTTGGTTGAGCCCGTGATTACTGCAAAAGCGCAGGAAGCTGGACGCAGGGTAGTCGAGCATTTTTTCTACTGGCATTGACCAGATGGCCGCCCCCATGGGTAACAGGTGATTGTAGATAAATGACTTGCCATAGCGATAGCGTTTGAGTAGTTCCCCCAGCGTTAACTGTTCGGTGTCCGAGGTGCTTCGCAGCGTCTCCGATTGCCGGTAGAACTTTATCAGGTCAACCAGCATGGACCAGAACTGTGGCCGAATCAGGTTGCGTTTCTGTGCCAGCAGGCTGGACAAGTTGCTGCCGGCATATTCGAATTCGCCGTCGTTGATCGAGACAGCAAATGACATTTCAGTGTCACAGGTTTCTACATCAAGGGCATCAAAAAACGCCACCAGGTTGGGGTAATTGGCCGGGTTGTAGACGATAAAGCCTGTATCCACATCAACCTGACGCTGTTGCAGGGTGAATGACACCGTATTGGCGTGTCCTCCCAGACGATCATCCTTTTCATAGAGGGTCACGTCCTGTGATTGGTTGAGCAGCCATGCACAGCTCAATCCGGAGATGCCGGAACCGATCACAGCTACTTTCTTGCGTGTGGGGTTGGCCAACTGGGGGGTGGAATTCATCGGGGCGTCCTGTTTATACATACTGGTATCTATTACGCACAGCAGTTTCAGAGGGATCACCCTTTTTATTGGATTTTTTCGGCGCCAGGGCTACTCTGGGTGATCCATGCTGAGCAGCCATTCGTAAGGAGAGACATGCAGGATAAACCGCCGGGAGATAACGTGGATAACGTGGTTGCCATGAAGGTCGAAGCTACCCCAGAGGCAAAGGGGAGCGATTGGTCTGCAATGTTGGCGGAACTGGGTCAGGCACGCGACCGACAGTTGTTTATTCAGCTGTTTCGCCATTTTGCCCCGCGGATCAAGGGATACATTGTTCGCCTTGGCCTCACTGAAGCAACCGCGGAGGAGCTGACACAGGAAACCATGTTGTCTCTGTGGCGCAAGGCCCATTTGTATAACCGGGATAAGGCTGCTGCCAGCACCTGGATTTATACCCTGGCGAGAAATCAGAGCATTGACTGGATGCGCAAACAAAAATATCCAGAGTACGATTTGGAGAGCTGGCACCGTGACGAGGGTGAGCCTCTTCAGGAATCAGAAGCAGAGCAGTCGATAGTCTCTGACCGTGTCGCATTGGCCATTCACCAACTACCCGATAATCAGGCCCAGGTTATTTACATGTCGTTTTATGAAGGGCGGACCCATTCCGAAATTGCCGAACGCTTATCGATACCCCTCGGTAGCGTCAAATCGCGAATTCGGCTCGCGGCCGAAAAGCTAAAGCTGGCCCTCGGAGGTGATTATGAATATTAAACACCACTTGGATGAAGCCACACTGTTTAGCTATGTGGCGGGCGCTCTGGGGCAGGGCACAGCCTTGGTTGTGGCTTGTCATGTGTCCCAGTGTGATCACTGTCGTGATCGTGCCCGGCAACTGGAAGCAATTGGCGGGGCTCTTTTGGAAAACAATAACTTATCCCCTGTCAGCGACAACACATTGCTGCAGGTACTTGAACGGCTAGATGTGCGTCCGCAACCAACTGCCGCTGCACCTGCTCATGCGCCGGACAGCGAAGTGCCGGGGCCACTTGCCAGTTATATCGGCGATTCCCTGGACGAAGTGGCCTGGAAGCGTCTCGTAGCGGGTGTATGGGTTTACGACCTGCCCGCTCAGGGCAAAGGGCTGACCAGGCTGCTTCGGGTTGCTCCCGGCAAAGCGGCACTGCCCCACAGTCATCGCGGCAGTGAGCTGAC
>JBFICU010000073.1:0-7236 GCA_041581855.1 Porticoccus sp.
ACCGCATCGCGACCATAACGATCGGCCACATAAGCAATAACCCGGTCGCGGTTATCCATGCAGAAATCGATGTCAAAATCAGGCATTGATACCCGTTCCGGATTCAGAAACCGTTCGAAGAGCAAGTCGTACTCCAGCGGATCAAGATCGGTAATACCAAGTGAATAGGCCACCAGAGAACCCGCACCAGAACCCCGGCCGGGTCCCACGGGAATATCGTTCTCCTTGGCCCACCGAATGAAATCCATCACGATCAGGAAGTACCCCGGAAAGCCCATCTGAATAATGATATCCAGCTCAAATCGTAAGCGGTCCAGATAGATCTGCCGCTGTGCCGAAAAATCTGCCGCGCTGCTGTCGAGCAGGGTGTCTAGTCGCTTGTCCAAGCCCTCCCAGGATACCTTTTCGAAGTAACCATCAGTGGTCATCCCTTCTGGGATGGGGTATTCCGGGAGAAAATACTCACCGAGTTTTAATTCAAGATTACAGCGTCGGGCAATTTCGACGGTATTTGCGAGGGCCTCAGGAATATCACTAAACAGTTCTGCCATGTCTGCAGAAGAACGAAGATACTGCTGATCGCTGTAGCGTCGTTCCCGGCGGGGATCATTCAGTACACGTCCCTCACCAATACAGACACGAGCTTCGTGGGCCTCAAAGTGCTCACTGTGCAGAAAGCGCACGTCATTTGTCGCCACTACCGGACAGTCGTAGGCACCAGCTAATGCCACAGCCTGATGCAGATAGTCTTCCTCGCCCACGCGACCAGTTCGCGTCAATTCTAGGTAGAACCGATCTGGAAATTCGTTCTGCCATTCACTCAATAATTGCCTGGCTTGCTCTTCCTTTCCGCTTTGAAGTGCTTGGCCTACATCGCCCAATCGTCCACTTAAGACAATCAAGCCTTCCACCGCTTCGCTTATCCATTGGCGTTGCACAAAGGGTTTTCCCTGATGCTGCCCGTCTTGGAAAGCTCGGGAGATAAGGCGGGTGAGATTACGGTAGCCTTGTTGGTCCATCACCAATAGTGTGACACTGAAAGGGGTGCCATCCGCCACTGGACTGAGCACCTGCAGGTCAGCACCGCAGATAGGCTTTATTCCCGCTCCTTGAGCAGCCTTGTAGAACTTCACCAAACCGAAAAAATTACAGGCGTCGGTCAGTGCTACGGCCGGCATTTCCAGTTCGGCCACACGTTTGACCAATGGTTTGAGGCGCACAATGCCATCCACTAGCGAATATTCACTGTGCAGTCGGAGGTGAACGAACGTCGGTTCCATAAATTTTGTATTCTCTAAACGTGTCAATCCCCGACAGAGGGAATGCTGCCGCGAAGGTATCAGGTACGGTCAGTTATTTTATACTTTTCCAGCCGTCTGGGGCCGCCCACGGCTTGTACTCGGTGTGCGTTTAGCCGTTCGGGGAATCCGAACCTTGTGGATGACTTCTCCCTCTGCACCTTCGCATTGGTTTGAGGCGGCACATTTCAGTTCGTTAAAGGATCGTTCCCAGCACTCTTCCATGAACTCCGGGTCCGGTAATACCTCTCTGTCAGACTGAAATGAAATACTGATACGACCGTTGTAGCTCACCGAGTTGAACATCAGCGTCAGACCTTCCACAAGCGGGGCCAACGCCGAGACATATACCAGCTTGGCACCCCTCATATAGAGCGGCATCTGTGGGCCAGGTACATTGGTCAATACACAGTTACCAATGGCGGCCAGCGTTTTACGGGACAAATGGCTGTGGGTAGCCATGCCAATACCCAAAGCCATTGTAAAAGACGGCATATGCTTGGTGATATCGGTCATATCCTTGGCGCCATGGGCATTTTCCAGTGCAGCACTAGTGGAGGTATCCCACTGGATGGCTTCTAGGCGCTCCAGAGGATCCGCTACCTGCGTGTGCAAGGGTGGCGTCATCAGGGCCAATGTTTCAGTCTGAGCTTTGCCATTTGTTTTCTGGCGAACAGGAACAATGGCACGTAGTGAGTGGTAAGGTAATTCTTCCTTATCCTGCAGATAATAGCGCAACGCTCCGCCACATAATGCCAACAACACATCGTTGATGGTCGAACCTCGCACCGCATTTTTGATCGCTTTGATCTCATCCAGATTCCACTCAACACCGCCAAACACGCGATGGGGTGAAACATGGTCATGATTGAAACGGGTTTCTGGACGAACGACCGTTTCCTCTGATTGCATGTCCCGCTTTCGGGCCTTATTTAACAGCATTTTTCCGACCGAGGGCACAGCATTAATGATGTCAAAACCTGTTTCGAAACTGTGCTTCACATTATTTAACAGGGTATTAACCACCAAATTCTTAACAGGTGGTTTGGGGTTGGGCGTCCAACTGTGTTCCTGTAATGCTGTTTCCGGCTCTGCACTCATATCATGAAAGCGGCTCGCCAGATCAATGGCAGCTGCACCGTCAATAGCACAGTGGTGCACCTTGGTATAAATGGCAAATGACCCTTTCGGTAACCAGGAAATATTATCCAGCCCTTCAATGACGTACATCTCCCAGAGAGGTTTTGACATATCCAGGGGGCGAGAATGGAGCCTTGATACCAGAATGGAAAACTGACGCCAATCTCCAGGCTTTGGCAAGGCTAGATGGCGTACATGGTATTCCAAATCAAAATTTTCATCGTCAATCCAGTATGGATGATCAACGTCAAAGGGCATTCGCATCAGCTTTGAACGAAACACATGGGAAATGTGCAAGCGCTCACGGATATGTCCCAAAATACTCTTAAAGCGAACCCGACTTTGCGGGGCTGTGGATTGATCGTAAATGTAGAGCAGCCCGAGATGCCCGGGCGTGGAAGGTGTCTCGGCATATAGGTAGACAGCATCGTGACCGTTTAGCTGTTTCATGGAGATTCCTTGATTGTACTGGCAAAACCTCACGCCGCTCGCCAGAGATCGAGCGGCCTGAAAGCAACAGATGTAAAACTATTCTGCAACATAAGAGCGCTTATTACGCATCTATTGACAGTAGAACCGCAGCACATAAACCATCAATCACGGAGCGCTCGCATATCTGTAACACCAGCCTAACATAGCAAACTATTGCACGGGAAATGCCTTATGCGCGACAACGCCAATGACACATCAGGTATGCGGAAATAATCGGGCTGCCAGCATACTTCGAACGGGTTCAAAGGATCGGCGGTGAATAGGACAAGGACCCAGCTGCTCTATCGACTGACGATGCTGGCGAGTGCCATAACCTTTGTGCGCAGTAAAACCATAGCCCGGATACAGCTCGTCAAACTGGCGCATTTCCCCGTCTCGACAAACCTTGGCGATGATGGAGGCCGCGCTGATAGCAGGAACCAGCGCATCACCCTTTATCACTGTTTCTCCCACATATTGCCAAGGAGGCATGCGATTGCCATCAACTGCCACATACTCCGGCCTGACAGCCAACCCATTAACGGCCCGAGTCATTGCCAGCAGGGTCGCTTGCAGAATGTTATAGGAGTCGATTTCCTCGACCGATGCCCTGGCGATAAACCAGTACAACGCTTTCTCTCGAATCTCCCCCGCCAACTGTTCGCGACGGCTTTCAGAAAGTTTTTTGGAATCGGCTAGTCCCTGTATGGGTTGCGCAGGGTCCAGAATAACAGCCGCCGTCACCACATCTCCGGCCAGCGGACCACGGCCCACTTCATCTACACCGGCCAACAACGCACCTTGGTACGCAAGCTGGTAGCCAGCCATTACCCAGACGTCCCTATTAGAGTGCTGAGTGACGCAGCTGCTGCGTCACTACCACCATGGCGCAATGACTGATGCAGCTCAGCGAAGTGCTGCTGGAGTTGCGATACATGATCTGATGCCAGGAACAATTTATTCACGGCCTCGACAAGATTGTCAACGGTGGCTTGATCCTGCAGTAGCTCTGGAACCAGTGCCTCTTTGGCCAACAGGTTGGGTAACGATACCCAATCAACCTTTAACATTCTGGAGATCAGTGCATAGGTCCACTTCCCAATTCGGTAACTGACTACCATCGGTTTTTTCAACAACATCGCTTCCAGCGCAGATGTCCCCGAAGACAGCAACACAACATCTGAAGTACACATGGCAAGGTGAGATTGACCTGATAGCAGCTGGCAATTCAAATCCGGATATTCGTCTAACAATCGCTCCAGTTGTCTTCTACGTTCATCATTAGCCGCCGGAATGAGCAGCTGTAAGCCCGTCACTGACTCTTTGCAGCGGTTGGCCGTATCCAGAAAAAGTCGACCAAGAGCATCCACTTCTGAAGCACGACTGCCGGGCATCAAGGTAAGAACTCTAGCATCAGAGACAATACCCAGTTGGTTACGGGCTGCCTGGATGTCTGGCTTAAGTGGCATTTCCTCCGCCAACGGATGGCCAACATAGGTCACTGGAACGCCATGTTGACGATAAAATTCCGCTTCGAAAGGGAATAAAGTAATCATTAGATCAACGGCCCGCGCGATTTTGTTTATGCGCCCCTGGCGCCAGGCCCATACGGAGGGACTAACATAATGGGCCGTTTTGATGCCTTTTTTACGGAGCTTTTGCTCGAGACCAAGATTGAAATCAGGCGAATCTATTCCAACCACCAGATCGAAATGATTATTGAGAAAATGATGGTATAGAGACCTACGGATCCCGAGTAATTCAGGCAATCGCTTGAGGGGCTCAACCAAACCCATCACAGATAGGCGATCCATAGGAAACAGGGTATGAAATCCCTGCTCCAGCATTTTTGAGCCGCCAATCCCCTCGAATAGAGCACCGGGGTAGCGAGCTTGCAGCGCTTTGATCAGGCCAGCACCCAGCTGGTCACCGGAAGCCTCTCCTGCAACCACGCCTATTTTAATTTGTCTGGACACGATGCTAAAAAAACTAACGTAATAGCCCGCGGGATGAAGTGCGGACAGAATCAATCATTAATTGAACTGCCGGTTGGTCTGTAGCCAGCGACGCCATTTTTTCCAAAGCCTCTTCCAACGGCAGCCCCTGCCGATAAAGAATTTTGTAGGCCTGTTTAATGGCAGCAATTTGATCCTTATCAAAGCCCCTGCGACGCAGACCTTCACTGTTAATCGTTTTTGGCTCGCTAGGCGTACCTGCTGCCATCACGTAGGCAGGAAGATCCTGAGTCAAATAAGCGCCAGCACCAATAAAGCTATGAGCTCCGATGGAAACATATTGATGAATCAGGGCATAACCGGAAATGATAGCCCAGTCACCTACCTGAACATGGCCAGCGAGGGACGCATTATTCACCAGGATACAGTTGTTGCCGACACGACAATCATGACCAACATGTACGTAAGCCATCAGCAGGTTGTTATCGCCGATGGATGTCAGGCTTTTGTCCTGAACCGTACCTCTATGAATGGTTACCCCTTCCCTGATGGTATTGTTGTCCCCTATCTCCAGACGAGTGGGCTCACCCTGATATTTTAGATCTGGGGTATCTTCACCAACTGAAGAGAATTGATAAATACGGTTGTTCTTACCAATGGTGGTCAAGGCCCGGATGACAACATGGGAATGGATGACAGTCCCATCACCGATTTTGACGTTTGGACCAATCATCGTCCAGGGACCTATTACGACGCCCTCACCCAGCTCGGCACTGGGGTCAATAATGGCACGGGGATCAATTTCGGACATAAAATCAGGAGACTTTCAGGGCGCAGAGAATGGTTGCCTCGCAAGCCAACTCACCATCTACAGTCGCTCGGCACTTAAAACGCCAGATTGAACGCTTTACGGAATCAATCTCCGCCTCAAGCATCAGCCTATCACCGGGAATCACTTGGCGCTTGAAACGAACCCCATCCACACCAGCAAAGAGATAGAGCGCGTTATCATCAGCATATTTGTCTTCAGTGACAAAGCCCAACACACCCGCTGCCTGTGCCATCGCCTCAATAATCATCACTCCTGGAAATATAGGCGTATTTGGGAAATGGCCATTAAAAACATCTTCATTTGCAGTGATATTTTTATAGGCAAGAATGCGCTTACCCGGATCCAGTTCAACAACTCGATCAACCAGTAGAAACGGGTAACGGTGCGGTAAGCGCTGTTTAATCTCAGTAATATCCATCAGCTTTTCTCAAATTCAGCAAAGTTCAAAACAGCTTTGGTTACGATTTTTTTTCCAGTTTCCTGATCCGATTGGCCAACTCATCAAGTTGGTTAAAACGAACAGCATTTTTCTTCCAATCCTTGGTTTTGCTGAACATAGTACCGGACGAATAGGATCCTGGTTCTTTTAATGACTTCGTCAGCACAGCTGCCGCTGTCAGATGGACACCATCGCACAGGGTCACGTGGCCAACTGAACCGGCCCTGGCAGCGAAAATACAGTTCTTGCCAACCACGGTACTTCCAGCAATGCCGGCATAACTCGCCATGGCTGTATTTTCTCCAACCTGAACGTTATGGGCGATCTGAACATGATTATCCAGAATCACCCCATCCTCGATGATGGTATTACCAAGAGCACCACGATCTATCGTGGTACAGGCACCAACTTCTACACGATTACCAATCACGACTGACCCTAGCTGGTGAATTTTGACCCAACGGCCCTCATGTTGGGCGAAGCCAAAACCATCTGCGCCAATAACGGCACCGCTGTGAATAGTGACACAATCACCGATCAAAATTCCGTGATAGATACTCACATTGGCAGCTATATGGCAGTCGGCACCAATGATAGAGTCATCACCGATGACAACACCCGCACCAACGCGACTGTTAGCTCCAACAACAACCCTCTCACCGATCACAGCTAATGGGCCGATGGATGCAGTGTCATCAATTATTGCGCTATCGGCCACAACAGCATTTTTATGAATGCCCGCCTCCGAGATCGGCGCGCGATCAAATAATGGGGTTGCCAACGCGTATCCCAGATAAGGATTTTCGGTTAGCAGCGCATTGCCAACATAAGCATCCGCAACACTTGGATGCAGAATAACAGCAGCCGCAGAGGTACTATCGAGATATTGTCGGTATGCGGGATTAGCCAAGAAGCTTAATTCACCAGCACTTGCTTCTCGCAGGGTATTCAATCCAGTCACTGTGCATGCTGCATCACCACGCACGTTAGCGCCTATACGATCAGCAACTTCTGCCAGCGTGTAACTAACCACCGCCTGTTATCCGATCCTACCCGAGGTTACTGGGTTTTCTTGTTCAGACGATCAGTCAACTTCGCCGT
>JBFICU010000074.1:0-7187 GCA_041581855.1 Porticoccus sp.
TAGATCGTTAGTCGTGCAACACGTAATCTATTCCATGCCAGGCGGGGGATGTATCGGTTAACTTGTTCGTCCAGTTACGAAAATTGCTCAGCATCAATTCAAAACAGCTAGTGGCCGGTTTGCCCTCTTGAGCCTGCGGTCCATTACGGCTTTCTCCAAGCGCTAACAAATAAGTCTGACCCGAGCGGCCCTTATTAGTCCCCAGGTTTAGCGGCTACAAAAAAAGCCCGCAAGAAGCAGGCTTAGTGTATCTGGCGTACCCGAGAGGATTGACTCAAAACGACCATATGCCGTTTTGCTCCCTACGAGACTGCGCAACTTGCGGTTGCTGGGTCCAACTTCCTGGCGGAAGTTGTCGAACCACCTTTCGGCTCGAACTATTAAGAAACCCCAGACCAAAAACCCGGCACAGGGCCGGGTTTTTGGTTTAAATGGCGCACCCGAGAGGATTCGAACCTCTGACCTCTGCCTCCGGAGGGCAGCGCTCTATCCAGCTGAGCTACGGGTGCTTTAAAATGCGCCTTGTGGCGGCTAACCTCTATTTCCTGTGTCCGCTGCCGTAACCTAAATTGGTAAGCTGTGCAGTACCGGGATGTTTTTCCCTCCTGACACAGTGATAACCAGAGGATATGGCTTAAAGGCTATACTAGAATTGTATATTCAGGGTAGTTGAGGTTGCTTGAGAGGCGGCAATGATATAGCGTCCTCCGCCATTAGTCTATTTCCGAGCGACGTAACATTCTGCCTCACCATAAATAAAGCGGGGGGGCATGAATATTATAATTTCGTGGTTTATCCATCCTTTTCCGTTAAGGAGTTTTGTGTCCGTGAAGTCAGGGTTAGTTGTTCTTTCCTTGGGGTTTGTCATGCTTGTCGGTTGCGCCCAGGTCCAGCCTCAGACACCACCGCCTGTGCAGCCATTGCCACCGGATGAGGTCGTTGTTGAGCCGGAACAGCTGCCGGTTACACCACCTGAACAAGTGTGTCCTCTGCCCCCTCCTTGCATACTGGCTGAGCCGGTGGAGTGTCCGCCGCCAAAAATTATTGAGAGAGTGATTGTGAAGCCCCAGCCGCTACCGGAAACGGGGGGCGAGTTGAATCTGCCAATCATCGGTGAGGTAGAGGATGTGACTGTTGACCCCCCAGGGGTGAAATTGGAAGCACGAATAGATACCGGTGCAGCCTCCTCTTCTATTCATGCCGAAAGCATCCAGTTGGTGGAAAGGGATGGCAAACGCTATGTCCGTTTTTCCGTGCTGAACCCTGAGACTAAAGAGCTGCTGGATGTTGAAAGCAAGTTGCGCCGTATCGTGCGGATTAAACAGCAGACTGGCGAATACGAGCGCCGTTATGTAGTGAGGCTTTGGCTGAGTCTGGGTGATATCAAAGAGTATGTGGATGTCACTCTGACGGATCGCTCGGATTTTGAATTTCCATTGTTGGTTGGCCGGAATCTGTTGACCGATACGGCCATTGTTGATGTCAGTCGCAATCACACGCTGAAGTAACCTTTTATGTCTTCAAAAATACAAATTATCGTTGTTGCCGGGATTCTGATTGCCATCGGACTCGGTTTGACACTCTATAAACGCTTTGAGCTCGGCTTTCCGCTGTTGCCGGGTGAGAGGCAGGATGTCTGGACAGTAGAGTCCAAGGTGACTTTCAATCCCACCGGTGGTCCGGTGGAAATCTCTATGGCATTGCCTGAGCCCAGAGCCGGTTGGGTGTTGTTGGATGAGAACTTCGCCTCTTCCGGTTTTGGCTTCTCTATCGCCGAGGGTGCGGATGGAAGCCGACAGGCGAAGTGGACGCGGCAAACTCTGGATCGGCCGGCTACCCTCTACTACAAATTACAAACCTATCGCTCCGATGAGTTTGGCTTGGGTGCCAGCCCGGTACCGGATATCGTGCTGCCTGAGTTGACTGATGATCGCCGCGCCGCGATGAACCGTGTGGTGGAGAAATTGCGTGAGCGCTCTTCCGGGCCCATCAGTTTTACTGCGCTGTTATTAGAGCAGCTGGTGGATGAAAAGATGGATCAGGATACCTCCTTTCTGTTCGCTGGCCATGAGTCTGGCCATCTTGGGGTGATCATGGATGTGCTGGCCTTCGCGGGCATCCCTGCTCAGCGTGTGAAGGGGGTTTTCCTTGAAGGTGGTCGCCGTCGCCAACAGATCTCAACATTGGTGGAGGTATTTGATGATGGACGGTGGCACCTGTTTAACCCGCACAATGCCCAGATGGGCTTGCCCGTCAATTTTTTTGTTTGGGAGCGGGGTGAGCGCTTTATTCTTGATGTGATAGGCGGGAACAGTTCACAGCTTGAATTTGCCCTGGTAAAAAACACATTACCGGTGAAAACCGTGTTGTCTATGGAGCAGCAGGCCGGTGGCAAGCTGATGCTGGATTTCTCCATCTACTCCCTACCTGTTGAGCAACAGGGTATGTTCAAAGGCCTGCTGTTGGTCCCCGTGGGCGCTCTGGTGGTGGTGTTGTTGAGGGTGTTGGTGGGTATTCGTACCTCCGGTACCTTTATGCCTATCCTGATTGCCTTGGGTTTTATTCAGACAACCCTGCTGGCCGGTCTCATCATTTTTCTCATGGTAGTGGGGGCTGGGTTATGGATACGCTCCTACCTTTCCCACCTCAACCTGCTGCTGGTGGCAAGGATAACGGCGGTGGTAATCATGGTCATTTTGTTGATGGCGGCACTGAGTATTGTCAGCTATAAACTGGGCTTTAATCAGGCGCTTACCGTGACATACCTGCCGACAATTATTCTCTCCTGGACTATCGAACGGATGTCTATTCTGTGGGAGGAAGAGGGGCCCCATGAAGTGCTGATTCAGGGGGGCGGTAGTCTATTCGCTGCCATTCTGGCCTACCTGCTGATGACCGTGGAACTCATTGAGCACCTGACCTTTAATTTTCCGGAATTGATGATCAGTCTACTCGGGGTGGTGCTGCTGCTGGGTAAATATACGGGTTACCGTTTGTCCGAGCTGTACCGTTTTCGATACCTAAGGAAGGACTGGCAGTGAAATTTATTTCTCCCCGGGAGTTGCGTGAGCTGGGCGTGCTGGGCATGAACAGCCGGAATGTTAATTACATCGGTCGGCGCAACCCTCGAAAGTTGTTTCCATTGGTGGATAACAAACTTAAGACCAAACGGCTGGCCCAAGAGCACGGTATGAATGTGCCGGAACTCTATGGGGTGGTGAAGATCCAGCATGAAATTCAGGACTTGGAAGCTATTCTCGAGGGCTTGGAACGTTTTGTGATTAAGCCCGCCCAGGGTAGTGGTGGCAAGGGCATTCTGGTTATTTCCGAGCGCAGTGGCCATGAATTTACCAAGTCCTCCGGCGCGGTACTCAATCTTAGAGATGTGAAACGGCACACCTCCAATATTCTCAGCGGTCTCTACAGTCTCGGCGGTCGCCCTGATGTGGCGATGATAGAGGATATGATCATTTTCGATCCCATACTGAGCCATTTCAGTTATGAGGGCGTGCCAGATATCCGGGTGATCGTTTACCGGGGTTTCCCGGTGATGGCGATGATCCGCTGCGCTACCCACGCCTCCGATGGCAAGGCGAACCTGCACCAGGGTGCGGTGGGCGTTGGACTGGATATCGAAACAGGCCACAGTATTTGCGCCGTCCAGAAGAATGTGAAGATAACCAAACACCCGGATACCGGCTACGGTTTTGAAGATATGAAGCTGCCCCATTGGGAACAATTGTTGACGTTGGCTTGCGGCTGCTACGAGATGACCGGTCTCGGTTATTTTGGAGCAGACATTGTGCTCGATAAGCACAGGGGTCCAATGATTCTGGAATTGAATGCCCGTCCCGGTCTGGCGATTCAGATTGCCAACCAGGCCGGTCTCGCCAAACGTTTGAAGTCCATTGATAAAATGAAAAGTATCGCTATGCCTGTTGAGGAGCGGGTGGCGCTGTCCCGACAACTATTTGGGCAGCAACCGTCGATGTTTTAGCATCTTGAAACTTTCCCACAAACAGCGTTCACGGTAGCGTCTTATGCCGCTATAATGCGCCACTGTATTTGGCCGCTAATACGAATTATATGGAGGCGAGAATGAGCCAATTGAAAAAAACAGGTCTGGCTGCTGTTGCATTGCTGCTGGCATTGGGTATCGCTGGTTGCGGTTCCGAGAGCAAAGAAGTAAAGCTAACTGCAGATCAGGAAAAGGCAATGACCGAGCGTCTCGCCCCCGCCGGTGAAGTGGTTCTTGAGAAAGATGTTCCTTCTGCGCCTGTAGCAGCGGCATCTGGTCCTCGTTCCGGCGAAGAAATCTACAACACCAAGTGTACCGCCTGTCACTCCACCGGTGCAGCTGGCGCCCCGAAAGTGGGCGCTGCTGGCGACTGGGAAAGCCGCTTGGCACAGGGTATCGAAACACTCTATACCCACGCGCTGAACGGTATTCGCGGTATGCCTGCCAAAGGCCTGTGTATGGACTGCTCTGCTGATGAAATTCACGCTGCAGTGGATTACATGGTTGATAACAGCAAATAATTTGCCGCAGCGCCATAAAAAGAACCGCGCCCAGTGCGCGGTTTTTTTATGGTTTTTTCAAGGGTGCTGGAAAGTGTTGGCGATGCTGGTATTCTGGTTTTCTTCACTAACAGATTGGATTTGTAACGCAGGTGAATAAGTCAAATTCGGAATGTTGTGGTCTGGTTCTGGCCGGCGGGCTGTCCAGTCGCATGGGCGAAGATAAAGCCCAGCTGCGTCGCAACCAGCAGACCATGCTGGCCTTTGCCAAGATGTTGTTGGCGGCACAAGGGCTGGAGGTGCTAGTCAGTGGTGGCCCGAACGGTATCCCCGATATAGTGCAGCAGGCAGGCCCGCTGGGCGGTATTTACTCTGCGCTGAAAACACTGAAACCTCGGGCTTTACTGGTGATGCCGGTAGACATGCCGCTGTTGACGTCAGCACTGCTCGGAACCTTACTAAAGGAAGGGGAAAGGCTGGGTGTCCCCGTCTGTTATGAGGATTGTTACCTGCCCCTCTATCTGCCAGTGAGTGAAGCGCCATTAGCGTATCTGGACGAAGTGTTTGCTGAAGGCTCTGGTAAACCCCGATCGGTGAAAAAGCTATTGGAAGCGCTGAACGCCGTGCAGCTGCCGGTTGCCGACAAAGAGGCATTGATGAATACCAATACCCCTGAGGAATGGCAGCAGGCTCGAGTCCGCTTCGGAGGTGTTCATGATCAGTAGTCGCGACCGTCAGCGCTACAGTCGTCATCTGCTTCTTGGCGATATCGGCGAGGCGGGACAGCAGCAATTGTCCCGCGCCAAAGTGCTGGTGGTGGGTCTCGGCGGATTGGGCTCTCCGGTTGCTTTATATCTCGCGGCGGCCGGGGTGGGAAAACTGATCATTGCCGATGGCGACAACCTTGAAGTCAGTAATCTGCAAAGACAGATACTTTATGACACGGCCAGTGCGGGCAATGCCAAGGCGCTGTTGGCCGAAGAGCGTTTGACGGCACTGAATCCCGATATTGATCTGGAAGTGGTTGATGAGGCCCTGGAAGAAAGCGATCTTGCCAGTTACATCCCGGACGTAAATCTGGTGCTGGATTGTTCGGACAACCTGTCCACTCGCAAGGCCATTAACCGGGTTTGTGCGGCGGAAGCCGTGCCGTTGATTTCTGCGGCGGCGATTCGCTGGGAAGGGCACCTGATGTTGTTTGATTTCCGGCGCCCGGAAACGCCTTGCTACGAATGCCTTTATCCACCCGAGGCTGCTGAGCCGGTGCTCAATTGCAGCACCAGTGGTGTGGTGGGTCCGTTGTTAGGGGTGTTGGGTTCCCTACAGGCGTTGGAGGCGTTAAAGCTGTTGCTCGGCCTCGAATCTGATATCAATGGCAAGTTACTGGTTTTCGATGGCCGTCATCACCAGTGGCAACGCTTTGCCATGGCCAAAAATACCAGCTGCCCAGTTTGTGGCGAAAAATCCCCGGGCTGACTGTATTCCGTGCTTGACCTGTTTCCTTGATCGGGTACGCTCCGATAACCGTTTTACGTTTCACCGCCCCTATGTCTGATAGCAAATCGCCAGCACTGACAGACCGCTTTGGCCGGGTAATTAATTACCTGCGCCTCTCGGTGACAGATCGCTGTGATTTTCGTTGCGTCTATTGCATGGCGGAGGACATGACTTTCGTTCCTCGCCAGCAGTTACTCACATTAGAGGAACTGGCCTTTCTCGGTCGTGCATTTGTTGAGTTGGGCGTCAGCCGTATTCGCCTCACTGGCGGAGAACCCCTGGTCAGACGCAACCTGATTTCACTGGTGCGCAGCCTTGGCCAAATGGATGGCTTGGATGAACTGCTGCTGACAACCAATGGTTCACAGCTCGCTGGGGTCGCCGATGATTTGGCCGATGCGGGTCTCCGGCGCATTAATATCAGTCTTGATTCCGTGCAACCCCGTCGCTTTGCCGAGATCACCCGTACGGGCGAACTGTCTCGGGTGCTGCAGGGCATCATGGCAGCCCAGGAGGCTGGCATTGAGCGGATCAAAATCAATTCCGTGATCATGCGCGGCCAAAACGACGATGAAATTATTCCCTTGCTGGAATTTGCCCTGGAGCGGGGCCTGGATATCAGCTTCATCGAGGAAATGCCGTTGGGGGAAACCGGTCGAGAAGAACGCCAGGGTGAACTCGTCACCAGCGAAGAAATCCGCCAGCAGATCGGTGCTTTTTATCCCTTAATACCAAGTGACGTTACATCTCCAGGCCCTTCACGTTACTACCGTATCCAGGGAAGTGACAGTCGCATCGGTTTCATTTCACCCAACAGCCACAACTTCTGCGAGAGTTGCAATCGTGTGCGGGTCACCTGCGAAGGGCGTTTATTACTCTGTCTCGGCAATGAGCACTCGGTGGACCTCAGGGCCGTTATACGCAGCTATCCCGGTGATCTGGATACACTCAAAACGGCCATTGTCGAGGCCATGGCCATCAAGCCGGAAAGGCACCATTTCTACGAAGCTGACCAGCCGCAGGTGGTGCGATTTATGAACGCCACCGGCGGTTGACGCCTTGTCGTGTTTCCTTCGTTGACAATTGGACCAATTGGTTCATAATCATTTTATGAGCCAAGGCAGACCAAGAGAATTTGATTTCGACCGTGCACTGGAATCTGCTACCCAGCA
>JBFICU010000075.1:0-7149 GCA_041581855.1 Porticoccus sp.
CGGTCATTTGATACCGATGCAGTTTGCGAGAAGCGTGTTCAAGCCGAATTTATCAAAGAACCCCGGAGGGTTAAAATGACAGACGAAAACAAACAGTCGGCCCCGCCGAGCGAAAAGGCTCAGGCATGGTCTGCACCGGGCAAAGAACAGGTCGATGTGGAAGAAATCCGCAGAAAGACCGAAGAACTTGCCCGTAGAGAGTTTGCTAATCGTGCCGAGGAATTGGCTGCGATTGGTAAAGCACATGACGCACGCGATTTGGCCCAGGACTATATTGCCCAGGGCAAGACTGCTGCTGATCTTAACAAAGCATTGCTTGAGCGTTACATGGCGAGCACGCCTGTAGTGCATGGTGGCAATGTTGACCTTTCTGAAAAAGAAGTACGCAGATTCGACTTTATGCGTGCTGTGCGTGCGATTGCTTACCCGCATGAGCGCCGGTTCCAGAAAGAAGCCGAATATGAGTTGGGCATTTCGCAGGAAATGGGCGAGGAATTCAACAAAGCCGCGCAGGGTGTTTATATCCCTGACCAGGTTTTCGCTCGCGCCGTGACTCTTACGGCTGGCACTGCAACGGATGGTGCTGAAGTGGTTGCAACGAACTTGCTGGCTTCGCGCTTTATTGATGTATTGCGCAACAAGTCAGTAGTCATGGGCATGGGTGCTACCACGCTTGATGGCCTTGTTGGTGATGTTGCGATTCCGAAGAAATCATCCGCTTCAAGTCCGGGCTGGATTGCAACGGAAGGTGGCGCTGCTTCACAAAGCGAGCCGCAGTTCGTGCAAATTTCGATGACGCCGAAGACAATTGGGGTCTGGGCAGAATTCACGAGACAGCTTGCGCTCCAGTCAACCCCTAGTATTCAAGGACTTGTGGCTGACGATCTTGCCAAGGGCATTGCATTGGCTATTGATACTGGCGCGCTTTACGGCTCCGGTGCAAGTGGTCAACCGCAGGGCATTGATGGTGCAACGGATGTCAACATTGCTGGTGCTGGCCTGACGGCCTTCGCTGCTGCTGACCCGACGTATGCTGAAATCGTGGCAATGGAATCTGCTATTGCTACGGATAACGCATTGTCTGGTGCGCTGGGCTATGTTGCCGATGGTGCCATGCGCGGTGCTTTCAAGACAACCGAAAAGGCGACCAATACTGCACAGTTCATTTATGAGCAGGGCGGGACGGTCAACGGTTATCGTTTCCTCACTTCCGAGCAAGTGACTGACGGTGATGTGTTCTTCGGTGATTGGAGTTCTTGCATGGTTGGATTTTGGGGAGGCCTCGACACGATTGTTGACCCATACACCAACTCATCCAGCGGCACGATCCGACTTGTTGCATTGCAGAGTGCTGACGTAGCCCTTCGCTACGGCCAGAGCTTCTCATTCAATAACGATGGCGTGTAATAGTCTAACGACTATATGGAATGGCCCCCTTCGGGGGGCCTTTTCTTTTGGAGGGGAATATGGCGGTTGAAAGTGACGCTGACCGATTAGTGTTTTTTGACACTGACGAGTTTGGCACTTCGGCAACTATTAACGCGGCAACAGTAAAGGGCATTTTCGATAATGACTACTACCAAGTCGAGTTTGATGGTTATGTGTCGGAGAGTAATCAGCCGACTTTTATATGCAGGACTATGGATATTAGCAGTTTGGCTCATGGCGATACGGTTACTATTTCTGGAACTGCGTATGTTGTGGTTGAAATTCAACCTGATTCGTTCTCCACCACCAAAATCATTCTCAGGGAACCAACGTGACACACGTTAGAAAAACTATCCGTGACGATGTTGTTACTGAGCTTACTGGCCTGACAACGACCAGTACGCGGGTATTCAACACCAGGGTTTTCCCATTATCGCAATCTGACATGCCCTGCCTTGTGATTTACACAACGCAAGAGGCAAGTGAGTACGCAACGCTTACTTCTTTACAAAGAGAAGTGCAGCTTGTGGTGCGCGGGGTTGCCAGGGCCACGGCTAATGTTGAGGACACGCTCGATCTGATTGCAGAAGAAGTAGAAACAGCCATCACTGGCGGTTCGTCTGCAAAAGACATAATGCTTGCTTCAACAGCAATGGAATTTGATGGCGATGGTGACAACCAGTTTGGTTCGATAGAAATGGTTTTCAATATTTTGTATCACACGGCGGCTAACCAGCCTGGCGTGTCGGCATAGGAGTAGGCGATGCCCACAGAAATGTTTAATGGCAAAGATAAGATTGTTGTGCCTGACAATAAGGTAGAGCAGTTGGAAAAGCGCGGTGTGTGGTCATGTGAAAAGCCTGCACCGAAAAAGAGTAAGAGTAAAAAGGCGGTAAAGGCTGCCGAGGACAAAGAGGATTAAATAATGGCGAACTTCCACGGATCACTCGGCGTAGTAAAAGTTGCGACGAATACGGTAGCTGAAGTAACCAGTTTTGAAGTTTCCGAACGTGCAGCGTTTGCCGAGGATACTACTTTGGCTGATACGGACGTAACGTATAACACGACGAACATTAACTCATGGTCGGGTTCATTAACGTGCTTCTGGGACGATACTGATACGAATGGTCAAGAGGCATTGACTGCCGGGGCCAGCGTAACCCTGCACCTGTTGCCGGAAGGCACGACCACGGGCGATGAGGATTTGAATGGCACCGCATTGATTGAAGAAGTAAGCGTGACTGTGCAAAAAGGCGCAATCACGGAACGTACTTTTTCGTTTGTCGGTTCTGGTGCATTAACTTACGGCACAGCCGCTTAATTGATTAGGAGATAATTTATGGCATCCTTCCACGGGTCACTTGGCCTGGTAAAGATCGGGGCCGCCACGGTAGCTGAAGTAACCAGCTTTGAGGTATCGGAACGTGCGGCTTTTGCCGAGGACACCACACTGGCCGACACCGATGTAACGTACAACACCACGGCTATCAATTCATGGTCGGGTTCGCTGACATGCTTTTGGGATGATACCGATGCTGCCGGGCAGGAAACAATGCTTGCTGGTGCCGCAGTAACAATCCACTTGCATCCAGAGGGTGCGGGCGTTGGTGATGAGGACTTAACTGGTTCGGCATTGATTGAAGAAGTCAGTGTTACGGTACAGAAAGGTGCTATCACAGAACGGACTTTTTCGTTTGTTGGCAATGGTGCATTAACCTACACCACGGCTTAATTGTTATTTCATTACAGGGGTGAAATATGGGTACTGTAAACATACAGACGGCTGTACAGGAATTTAAGTCGAAACGTGAACTGGAAAAGCTGGAAGTTCCAGAGTGGGGTGGTGATTTGTATTACTACCCGACTGTTTCGGTCAAGGAAAAGAAGGAGATACTTAAATTTGCCAAGGCAGATGGTTCATGGGACTTAGAGGGGCTGGTATACGGCCTTATCGAAAGGGCCAGGGATCAGGATGGCAAGAGGATATTCAAGAAAGTGGATCGGCTGGAATTACTTACCAGCGTGGATGCACAGATTCTTGAGCGCGTGTTTCTGGAAATGCGCCTGGATACGCCTAGCCTTGAGGATGCCGAAAAAAACTGACTGAGGACGTAGAGCTGCATAATGTCTATGCGCTCGCAATTCGCATGTGCGTTGCGCCAGAGGTGATATTTGATATGCCCTATGTCCATTTTGTCCACTTGCTTGCGGCCCTATCGCTGGAATCCAAAAGGATAGACGAAAAGAAATGAGCAACGTCACTAATACAATCAAAACAGTCTATACCGGCTCAGACCGTAGTGGCCCAGCGCATAAAAGCGTCCAGAGAAACCTGGCTAAAACGCAGCACGAATTCAAACGCTTTGCTCAAAGTCTGGGCGTGTTTGCTGGTGGTGTTGGTTTGGCGCGCATGACCAAGAGCGTGGTACAGGCATCGCTCAAGATGCAGGCGCTTGAGTCGCAGTTTCGTGCCGCCACTGGCTCAATAGAAATGGGCGCGGGCGAAATGGAATACGCTCGTAAAGTCGCCAATGATCTTGGTTTGCAATTTGATAGTACAGCGGGAGAATATGCCAAGCTGATTGCTGCTTCACAGGGAATTGGCGTAACAGGCAAAGAGGTGCAAGATGTATTTCTTGGCATTTCTATGGCATCGAGAGCGTTGTTTTTGGATGGTGAGCAAGTCGCGGGTGCGTTGCGAGCAATCCAACAGGTTATGTCGAAAGGCACAGTGCAGGCCGAAGAATTGAGGGGCCAGCTCGGTGAGAGAATTCCGGGCGCGTTCAACCTGGCCGCCGATGCAATGGGCATGACCACCGCACAGCTTAACAAAATGCTGCAACAGGGCAAGGTGCTTGCGACGGATTTGATTCCGAAGCTGGGATTGCATTTGCAAAAGATATATGGCCCGCAGGCCAGTGCTGCATCGGCGCTTGCTATTGCCGACTTTAACAGACTGCATAATGCCATGTTTGAGGTCAAATCCATTATTGGTGGTGCGATGCTGCCTGGTTTGGCAAGTCTTGCTTCGGGCATGACGCAATGGCTTGCTCCGGCGTTGGCAACAATAATTGTGGCTTTCAAGAGGGCTGCTGGCTGGGCGATGCAGTGGTCGGCGCATGTTGTGGAAGCAGTCGAAACAGCCAAACGAGCGTTTGGCAGTGAAACATCCGACCCCATAAAAGACCTTGAGTTAATGCTCAAGCAATACGAAGCGAAACTAAATGGTTTTGCCGCCAGGCACCAAGTAAAACAGTTCGCTACGGGCAACTGGAACGATATGGTTCCGAGCCAAGAAGAAATACAAAAGATGTTTGCCGAGGCAGAGCCAGAGTTTATGGCCGGGTTAAGGCGATTACAGGAAAGGGCTGCCGAGCATGATCCCGCCATGAATGTGGTTGAAAATATGAGGGCGGCAGCGGAGGAATTAAAGAACACCGGGTTTTTAGAAGAATACGATAAAATGATGGCCGGGATTGAGGGTGTTGCATTAGCATTGCGGCAAAATGAAAATGAAGGCGCAGCAGACACCTTTTCTGCTTCAATACAAAAAACAATAGAAAAACTTAAAACCCAGATTGCCACCTTTGGCATGTCCGAAAGAGAAATTGCAAATTACACCTATGGAATCAATGCTGCTGGCGAAATGGGCGAAACCACAGCGGCAAAAATTCGAGACTTAACGATTGACCTTATTGATTTGAATGAGGCCGCTAATGCGGACAAGGCAAAAGCGAAATCATCCGAGTTTGTGAAGAATCTACAGCGCCGGGTTGAAGTGCAGACCATGCTTAATAATGGCTTGCATCGTCAAGTGGCGATAGAAAAAGCCCTTGAGGAATACGGCGGGTTTGATAGCGAAGAAATCGAAAACGTGAAGAAAATGGCTGGTGCGCTCTATGACCTTGAGCAACAGCAGGAAAAGACCAACAAGCGAATGCAAGCCATACAGGATGAGGCCGCACGATCAATGTTCAGAGCGTGGGAGGACTTTTTCTTCGATCCGATGAGCAAGGGCCTCTCTGGTTTGCTCAAGTCGTTTATTGACACTATCCGCAAGATGATTGCGCAGGAGCTTGCTTACCGCACGATCAGTATGCTCAATTTCGGCGGGTTCTTTGATGGCATTTTGGGTAAACGCGCCAAGGGCGGCCCGGTGTTACAAGGCGGCTCGTACATTGTTGGTGAAAAGGGGCCGGAGTTATTCACGCCTTCCACTTCCGGCATGATTACACCAAACCACATGATGCCTGGTGGTGGTGGCGGGGTTGTTATCAATAACCACATTGATGCGCGTGGTGCAACACAAGAGCTTATAAACGTGCTGCCGGATATTCTTGAGCAAAACAATCGTGTGATTGAGGCTCAGATATTCGGGCGCATACAAAGAGGGTTGATGCCAGGATGACAACTTACACAATGCCCTCGCTCACGCCTAATTCGGTGAAATGGGAGCTTGTGGGCAATACCCAGCAGTTCAAGTCGCCGTTTTCTGGCAGAATCCAGACGGCCACGCGGCCCGGCTCGTACTGGCAGGCATCTTTGACCTACAAAGCCCTGTCAGCGGGCGATAGGGCCAGTATGATGGCTTTTCTCGCCAGCCTTGAGGGTATGCGCCATAGATTCACTTTGGAGTACCACGGCGCACCACAGCTAGGCATACTCACTGGCACCCCGTTGGTGGATGGGGCCGGGCAGACTGGCAACACATTGGTCACTGACGGCTGGACGAATTCACAGACCGGAATCATCAAAGCTGGTGATATGTTCTCTGTTGGTGGTGAGTTAAAGATGTGTACTGCCGATGCTAACAGCGGGGCGACCACCGGCCCTGCCACAATCTCTTTTGTCCCGGCCCTGCGTGTGGCCCCCGCCGACAATGCCGCCATCACGGTAACAAATCCCACTGGTACATTTATGTTGCAGCAAAATTCTGCAAGCTGGGGAGATGTGCCTGGTATTTTGTCATCGTTTTCGTTTAATGCGATTGAGGCTATAACGTGAGCAAAGATATTGAGCAATACAATATCCAGCACAGCCAGGATGATCTGGTTAATCGTGTTTCGCTGGTCAAGGTCACATTCGAGAATGGCACGATCCGTGTGCATGATGGTTCGGGGGTTATTAACCTTGAGAATCTTGCTGTGCAATCTGAGGATTTTACAACTACTTGGTCTGCATCGGGTTGCAGCGTAACGGCAGATCAGGCAACGGGGCCAGATGGCGCTACTACCGCAGATAAACTTATTTATAATGGTGCTGCTGACCCATTTATAAGTCAATCTCGGGAAACCGGGCAGGCGTTGGCTAATCGCACGTTTACAAGCTCTTGTGTTTTGTGGACAGATGCGGGCCAGCCAACGGAAATGCAATTATTTATATACGACAACAGTATAGGCGATGTTGGCTCGGTTACTTTTAATGTTACTACAACCCCCACTCGTTATTATTTAACCCACACTTTTGGTTCTTCCGAAGCTGATACTCAATTAGTTGTAAGGGTTGATGGCCCTGCTACGCCAGCCACTAATGAATTTCAATATGCGTGGGGGTTTACTTTACAAGAAACAGGCTCTTATAGCGGCTATTACGCCACCACTGACACGGCAAAATCATCCGAGAAATATATTGGTATCGGTCAGATTGGTGCGATCAGTTCTGTGCGTGTTACGCCTGACATTCGCCCGATCCCGGTCACGCTTTCGCTGTCTGGTATCCCCA
>JBFICU010000076.1:0-7109 GCA_041581855.1 Porticoccus sp.
AAAGTCCATCTGAAGGTGATTGAGAGCCATTCTCCCTTCGTTCAGGATGGTATTGAAGTTACCCCTGTCTCTGTTCCTCACGATGCCAGAGAACCCGTTCAGTACGTTTTCAGGTGTGCAGGACTGACTCTTGGTGTTTTAACTGATCTCGGCAGCGTCACTACGCATGTTATTGAGCAGTTTTCCCGCTGCGATGGTCTGTTGCTCGAATGCAATCACGACTTGGACATGCTGAAGAATGGTAGCTATCCACTTGCTTTGAAACGTCGTATTTCAAGCAGCTGGGGACACCTCAATAATGAACAATCTCTGGCGCTACTGGACAATATTGAACTCCAGCAGATCCAACATCTCGTTCTGGGTCACATCAGCCAGCAAAACAATGCCGTCAAGATTGTTCGCCGGGTGATGGAAGGGATAGAGAAACGCGTTGCGTCAGTTCACTACGCGAGTCAGGATCAGGGTTTTGATTGGTTGCAACTTTCTCAGCCTGTGCCAGCAGAAATTGATTGAAGTGTGTGCAGGCTGCTGGGCATTTGTGCAGTGATACAGGTTTTTCAATAGTCCGTTGTCCACAATTACATAAATAACTTTACGGAATTGTTTGGAACCGCTTCTAAGTCATTGATATCTTCTTTTTATTTCGATAACCCATTGATAAATATATATAAATTGATATGGTTAAAAAATAACCAGTTTGTTCTTATCGCCCAAATTCTGCGGAGTTAGCATAGTTTTGCGAAAGTAATGCACAAAGTTATCCACAGAATTTGTGGGTAACTTTTGTGATGATGCTCAGACTTTTTGTCAACCGTTTTCTGGCTTAAACGTTTACTTAGAGCAGTGAGTGGGTAGACTGACCGTACCGCTCAACTGCTCAACCAGCTGTTTGCCTTCTTGGCAGTTTAGTTTGTCATTGCCGCCCAGTAATACGGTATTGAGGTGTGGCAGGAGTAAGAGAGGCTTGATATCACTGAGTTGGTTATTGCCCAGGTTAACCTGGGTAAGGCCAGTAAATATTTCCAGTCCTGACAAACTGGTGATGCCGGCATTGGAGCAATTGAGTTGAGTGAGGTCGCGGGCTTTACTTGCCTTCTGATCGAGAATGGCCTGGTTGAGGCAGCTTGCGAGTCCCTGGTCTGAGACCTGGTATTCCGTAAACAACCCCGGTGGGGTAAAAACCGGTTGCTCGTTGAAGGTGTAAGTGTAATTCTCGCAGCCGACCATGGTGATGGTACCGAGTGTCAGAATTAGTGAGGCTAAATTTTTCATAAAGCTGTGAACCAGTTTTGTGAGTAGCGGGCGAACCGCTTGAAAAGGTTTTTGCTTTTACCACAATAAGGATAAGGCAATTTTTGGATGTGGGCGTTAAAACCCGAGATTTTATGTTCATGAATGAGGAATAACCATGAAAAAAATTCTGTTAGCTGTGCTGATGGTGACATTGACTGCTTGTATGTCTACAGACCCTTATACAGGTCAGCAAAAAACCAGTAATACTGCCAAGGGCGCAGGCATTGGCGCTGTGGCGGGAGCCGTTATCGGTGCGGCGACGTCCAGTCATGATGATCGCAATAAAGGTATTCTCACCGGAGCTGTAGCAGGTGCCGCGGTGGGTGGTGGTATCGGTTATTACATGGATCGACAGGAGGCTGCACTGCGTGCCAAGCTGGAAGGTACCGGCGTCAGAGTCGTGCGTGAGGGGGACAATATCCGCCTGGTGATGCCCAGCAATATTACTTTTGGCGTGGATCGCTATGAAGTGCGGCCGGATTTCTATAGCACGTTGGAATCGGTTGCAATTGTCCTGAAAGAATTCAACAAGACGAACATTCGTATTGCTGGACATACCGACTCAACTGGAAGTACTGAGTACAACCAGACGCTTAGTGAGCGCCGGGCTGCTAGTGTAGGCCAACTGTTGGTCAGCTATGGCATACCCAGTGGTCGTGTTTGGACAACAGGCTATGGTGAGCGCTACGCCATTGCGGACAACAGCACTGAATATGGACGCCAGGCTAACAGAAGGGTAGAGCTGGAACTTGTACCCATCCAGTAACATGACAGACAAGCTCGTCATTCTTGCCCGGCCCGGCTTCGAACAGCGGGCCGGTTTGCTATCTGGAGAACTCGGCATTTCCCTGCTGGACCAAAAGTTGGCTGAACAGCATGTTGGCCTGGCACTGGTCTTGGATGCGGAGGGAGTAGGGCTCCAGCTTTTGGGTCCCAATCCGCCGGGTCCTGTCTTTTGTGATTTTGTGGGTGGTGCTCTGCGCCATCGCAGACTTTATGGTGGCGGGAAAGGCCAGGATATTGCCAAGGCGGTAGGTCTGGGACAAAAAGGCTTCAGACCCAAATTACTGGATTTGACTGCCGGACTTGGTCGAGACAGTTTCGTATTGGCTAGCCTGGGAGCCACCGTGGTGATGGTGGAGCGGCACCCTGTGGTGTTCGCTTTGCTGGCAGATGGATTGGACAGAGCGCGTGAGTTGGCGTTGGCTGATCTGGAACTACAGAGTATTCTGGAACGATTGAATGCGGTACGCAGCAGTGCCGAGGACTACCTCAGTTGTCTGGAAGTTTCCCAACAGCCGGATGTTATTTACCTTGATCCTATGTTTCCCCCCCGGGAAAAATCCGGCAAGGTTAAAAAGGAAATGCAGCTGTTTCACCAGTTGGTGGGGACAGAGAGCGAGGATGCAGACAGTTTATTGCCATTGGCAATCGCGCATGCCCTTTACCGGGTGGTGGTCAAGCGACCAACTCACGCCCCCTATCTGGATGGACGGGAACCTGGTTACTCATTGAAAGGCAAGTCCACACGTTTTGATGTATACCCACTAAAAAAACTGCCCTAGACTTTGCTCGCTATCTGGATTTGTACCCTATGACGTACCGATTTGAGGCCGTTACCATTCGTAGCCGATCGCAATCACCCACTCCTCATCGGCATGCTTCTGACTGTCATTGGGCTCACTGACATAATCAAAATCGTAACGCAGCTCACTGAACAGATTCCCCATCAAAGGCAGTTTTACGCCGGTGCTGCTTTCTGTCTGATTGTTGTGGATATCGTCCATGGTCCATAAAAATTCATGATGGTGGAAAAGGGTCAGTTTGCTGTCTGGTACTGGCCAGTCCAGCTTGAAAGCCCAGCGACCAGCTGCGTCATTGTCCGAGCCGTCCTGTGGGTGGTGGGAGATCAGATAAGCAGCACCCAATTGCAGGTTAAACCGCATCTGGTTATCGAGGCTTAGGCGGTGTCCGATACCACCACCAAGCTCGTATTGTTCATCAATGGCGTTAAAGCGATCTTTTTCATAGCCTAGTCGGGTATAGCTAAACCATTCTTCCTGGAAGTCGTAGTTGAGTTGGTAGTTGGCTTCATAGCGTTCGTCGACTACCACACCATCCGATTCTTCTGACTCCGCCCGTAGCTCTACCTCGTGGCGCAATTTTTCCTGTAACCACTGAGCGTTAACGGCAAAATCCAGATCTGAAGAATCTGTATTGCCATCCTTGCGATTGAAACCGAATCGCGCATCGCCGCTGAATGCAGGCGGAGGCTGTATGGCCACCAGAGTGGCCAGGGGCTGGCTGTCGTGTAGTCCACCTGTGCAGTTGCGTTCCACCTCTTCAGTCATGTCGAGGGAGCAATTGCTTGCTGTTACACCCGGGGATTCGACTTGAGGCATAACAGTGTTGGATGAAAACTGACTCACCTGTTTTTTATCGATATTGAGTACACCGAGTACATCGGATTTCCACAGTACATGCTTTTTATCGATGGCCTGCAGTTCACCGTGGATAACATCGCCATTGATCAATGTGATTTGACCTGCCAATGCGGGAGTGCTTGTCAATTGAATAAAAAAAACCGCAAATGCGGTTGGCAAAAAATGCTTCCAGCTCATGAGAGTCTCCTATCGTGGGGATGACCCTACAAAAGACTCGGGAGAATATCTACCTCAATGGGCTACTGGGTGTCATTAGAGAGAGATTGAGTGCGTCCAGTGGTCACTGGTATGTCCAGTGATTGAAATAGACTGAGTGGTGGGTGTGCAGGCGACATATTCTCTGTTCAGTGCATTTCGTCAGCTCAGTAGTTTTTCCAGTATGCGTTGGTAAATATCACTGAGTTGTTCAATGTCAGCCACGCGAGCACATTCATCCACTTTGTGGATGGTGGCATTGACCGGACCAAGCTCAACCACCTGGCAACCATAGGGGGCGATGAAACGCCCGTCGGATGTACCGCCTGCGGTGGACAGCTCGGTTTGTTGACCTGTGATCTCAAGAATACTGGCGACAGTCGCTTCCACCAATGGGCCCTCAGCGGTCAGGAAGGGCTGGCCACTGAGGTTCCACTGGATTTCGTAGTTGAGTCCGTATTTGTCGAGAATCGCTTTGGTGCGAGCTTTTAGCTGTTCCGCCGTGACCTCAGTAGAGAAGCGGAAATTGAACACTACCTTGACGGTACCGGGAATGACGTTGGTGGCGCCAGTGCCGCCCTGAATGTTTGAAACTTGGAAGCTGGTAGCCGGGAAAAAATCATTGCCGTTATCCCAGCACTCTTCTGCCAGCTCAGCCAGTACCGGGGCAATACGGTGGATGGGGTTATCTGCCAGGTGAGGGTAGGCCACATGTCCCTGAATACCTTTTACGTGCAGCTCGGCACCCAGCGAACCGCGGCGGCCGTTTTTGATGACATCGCCTACCTGTTTGGAGCTGGAGGGCTCTCCCACCAGGCACCATTCTGGAATAGCATCGCGCTCACGCAGCCACTCCACTACCCTGACGGTACCGTCCACGGCGACACCTTCTTCGTCGCTGGTGATCAGGAATGCGATCTGCCCATTATGGTTGGGGTGCTCTCTGACAAACTGTTCAACGGCCGTGATCATGGCTGCCAGTGAACCTTTCATGTCGGCGGCACCGCGACCGTAAAGAATGCCATCTTCTATGTGCGGCTCAAATGGGGGATGTTGCCAATCTCCTTCGGGGCCGGTTGGCACCACATCGGTATGTCCGGCAAAGCACAGGGTCGGCCCCTGTTTACCGCGCACGGCCCAGAAATTGTCTACATCACCAAAGGGCAGTTTAACCACACAAAAGCCTAGCACTTCGAGTCGTTCAATCATCAGTTCCTGACATCCCTCGTCCGCCGGAGTGACTGAACGGCGTCGAATCAGTTCACAGGTCAGGTTTAGGGTGGGGGAAGCAGTGGTCATGAATAAACGCCCTCGAATTGAGGGCGTAAGTTTAGCGGGCTGCCGTTGGATAGGCTACCGATAAGGCTAGCCCGGCATGGATTAGGACACCCGGTAAAGGGTATTGCCATCTGTATGATCAAATTCACGACCGTAGATATCCAACATGGTGGACTCGATGTATTCCATCACATCACCTTTCACAGTAATACTGTGGTGATAGCTGGTGGTTTTTGCATTTTTGGCCATGAAAGGGGATTGCAGGATATTCCAGTGAGGATCTTCCAGGCTGGCGCTGACTTCTATATGGGTGGCTCCTTCTGGCGTTGTTGTCGCCTCGCCTCCAGCGAGTACGCAGACAGCGCGCGGAATGGTCAGGGATTGAATAACCAGTTGTTGGGCAGCGTCCCATATCCAATAGCCCAGCTGATCGTGAAACACTTCATCGTTGGCTTTGCGGCGTACTTCCTGATGGTAGCGGACTACCCAGAGTTGCTGGGTTTCGGCATTCTTTAAATCGCCAGCGGCCTCACATACCAGTGTTTCGTAATAAGGGTTCTGCTCAATGCCATCAGGCTCCGGTGCGACATCCATACCACTCTCACCTTTCCAGGTGCCGATGAGGTTGGCCAATGGGCCGTATTCCGCGTAATTCATATTTGCTCCTGTGGTCTCAGTGCACTGTCTCTTTGACATTATCGCCTATGCAGCTTAACCAGAAATCAGGGCGTGAAATAGGCATGAGAGCCAATTATTCATTCGAATTTCCAACGTTTAAAGACAAAAAACCCGGCTAAGTAACCGGGCTTTTTGATAGACGATGGATTGTCTTAGTTAGAGGCGTGCAGCGCTTCGTTCAGTTCCACCGCAGATTTGTTGGTGAGGCATTCTACCGCGCCAGTAGTGGAGTTGCGGCGGAACAGTAGGTCGTCTTTGCCCGCCAGTTCACGGGCTTTGGTCTGGCGTACTACCTGATTCTTGTCATCCAGTAGGGTCACTTTGGTGCCGGCGGTAATATAAAGGCCAGCTTCGACTGTGCAGCGATCGCCTAGGGGAATACCAAGGCCAGAGTTTGCACCCAGCAGACACTGGTTGCCGATGGTGATGATGATGTTGCCACCGCCGGACAGCGTGCCCATGGTGGAGCTGCCCCCACCCAGATCGGAACCGGCTTTAACAAACACGCCCTGGGAGATTCGTCCTTCCACCATGCTGGTGCTTTCAGTGCCCGCATTAAAGTTCACGAAGCCTTCATGCATGATGGTGGTGCCTTCGCCGATGTAGGCGCCCAAGCGTACACGGGCGGTGTCGGCAATACGCACACCTGCGGGAACGACGTAATCCACCATTTTGGGGAATTTGTCGACGCTGTCCACTGACAGAGTGCGGTTATCCAGCCGGGCCAGCAGTTGTCGGGTGGGCAGTTCCTCAATATCGATGGCACCTTCGCTGGTCCAGGCGACGTTGCGCAGCGCGCCAAACAAGCCGGTCAGGTTGATGCTATTTGGCTTCACCAAGCGGTGAGATAGCAGATGGAGTTTAAGGTAGCCCTCTGGAACGGAACCCGGCGCTTCATCTGCTGCCAGCACAGTGGCAACTACCGGGCGGACGCTCTGTTTGAACTCTTCGGCGATGGCCGCTTGGTCATGAGCGCCCGCACTTTTGAGGGCTGTGGCCAATTGGCCCAGCTGCTCGGTATTGAGGGCAATGGCCTGATTGCCGCCGATATAGCCCAGTGCAGATTGAATGGCAGTGGTTACATCTGCAGCAGGATGGAGCAGCGGCCGCGGGTAGTAAACTTCCAACCAGTCGCCATTTTTATTCTGGGTGCCTATGCCCAGGCCAAAGCTATAGAGTGCGGTCATTTTTCGATGAATCTCCAGAAAATTAACAATGAAA
>JBFICU010000077.1:0-7091 GCA_041581855.1 Porticoccus sp.
GCGAGAGCTGATTTCAAAGGCGCGAGTGGTCCCGACACCATGAGCGCAAATGCCCGTGACGAAGCCAATGATGCGTTCATCGGTGACACCGAGTTTGCTGAATAGAAGAGGGCCGAGTATCGCGCCGATGACACCGGTGAAAACCACGATACCTGCTGTGAGCCCAGGTACTCCCCCCACTTTTTCGGCAATGCCAAGTGCAATGGGTGTTGTGACCGATTTAGGCGCCAGTGATACCAAGGTCTCAGGCGAAGCACCCAACAGCCAGGCAATGCACAGTGCACTGATGACGGCAAAACTGGACCCGAATAGCAATGTGGCAACCAAGGGCCTCGCCAGTTGACGAATATGGTGGAACTGCTGATGCAGGGGAATTGCCAGCGCCACGGTGGCCGTGCCCAGTAGAAAGAAAAATGGACTGTTGGCTTGGCGGTACTGACTGTAATCAATGCCGTAAAGTAGCAGCACGGCAGTCACTAAGAGCGGCCCGGTGACCAGCGGGTGCAGCAATGCCTGGATCGCCGGGCGAGACTTAAATGCTTGATAGAGACGGAACGACAGCGCAAAGGCGATACCTGTCAGGGCCAGTAATGCTGACAGCAGCAGCCAACTTTTCACGGCTCTTCCCCTTCAGTCGGCATGAGTTTTTTCATAAGCAACGCGGCAACACCCATGGTCAGTAGGGTGCCGATGAACATTGCTCCCGTGATCGGGAGCCACTGATTTACTGCGATATCCGGTAGAAAGAACAGACCGGTACAGGCAGGCAGAAACATCAGTGATAGCCAGCGGATCATGAAGTAACCGGTCTGTCCCAGCCATTCGGGTGTTTCTGGGCAGGCCAATTGCAGAGTGGCAAATAGCAATATCATGCCGATTACCGGTCCTGGAATCGGGACGCCACTGATATAAACAAGCGCTTCTCCAATGCCCTGAAAGCACACCAGGGCAGCGATACCGCGCAGAGTGTTCACGACCGGCGAACTACCTGCCATATCCCCAGTGCTGCCAAACCGAGGAAGCAAATCAGAGTCCAGCCGGGAATGCTCAGGCCCAGCATGGTCCACTGTATTTCGGCACAGTTGCCGTCACCGCGCAGCAGCATACCCACTGCTTCATTGAAACTGAACACGTCAAACAAGTATTCGGCGGGAGGGCCGCAGGCAGGTACCTGATCTTCCGGCAAACTTTGTAGCCAAAGTTGCTTGCTGGAGAAAAAGGCGCCGCCGAGAGCGCTGAGGGAGATCAGGGCGCCATAAAGGCGTTGGACACGGTTATGAAGAAAGGCCAGCAGACCGATGATGCCGGTGAGCATCACGAAGACGCGCTGGGTAATGCACAGATAACAGGGGTTCAGGTCCATTACATGCTGCATGTAAAGTGCAATAAGGATCAGCAGCAGGCAGCCAGTGAAGATGAGCAGATTGGTCTGTCTGGGGGTGGGCAAAGGCATGGAGTGTTTCCTGTCGGGTCTATGCTGATTCTAGTCGTTGCTTCTCGCAAAACTCAATCAGACGTGGAAAGAGTTGTTCGAATTCATACTGGAGCAGCGGGTATTGTTGCTCCAGTAGTGGAAATGCCCCTTGCAGCGGTACCGGGTTGCGAAAGCGTTGGCCGATGCGCTCCAGCATCAGTTCCAGTTGCGTGAACTCCGCATAGTTTTCCAGCCAATTCACTTTGGGGGCAACCTCACAGAAGTGCTGAACTCTCGGAGGCAGATCGCCGGGATAATTGGCGAGTGTCTGGTAGAACTCAGAACAAAAACTGGCCAGCGGTTGAGGGTGATAATGGGACCAGTTGGCGGCCAGGAAGTGGTCGTAACAGAGGTCTGTAAGGATGCCGCCAAAACGACGAAATGGCGGTTCAAAGCGAGCAATGGCCTGCTGGACTTCGGGCTGACTGTCGGTGAAAAAATCCACGCGGCGGTGCAGCGCAATCCCGGCCTCGATCGGCTTGGGGAATGCGCCTGACAGAGGACCTTTGACGAAATCTCCCAACAGGCCACCGATCATCCATTCCGGGTCGCCTCCCGACAGGTACAGGTGGGCCAGGTAGTTCACAGCTTGAAGTCGTACTGCCGGTAATAGTCGGCCAGGAACTGGTCAAAAGGTTGTGTGTCTGCGGCTTCTATTTCCTGCTGCTGTTGCCGAGACAGTATTGCCTGTTCACGGAATTGCTCATCAATATCGGCCGCCAGAGGTGTGTCCAGAAAGTACTCCCGGTGACCTATGGCATGATCCATGGCCACCCGGAAATAGGTTTTACCGGACTCGGCCATCTCGTTGAGGATGCGTGCTGATGGCGTCAGTGATGGGTCATCCAGGCGGAGTTGCAGGGTGGCCAGGGTCTGTTGGTAACGGTCGCTGTGGTGATGTAAGTCCATCAGTTCAGCCACAGAGCGCATGTCTGTAAAAAGTGCGCTAGCCCAGTCGCGTAAGGGCCGTTCGCTGTGACCATCGCGCAAGGTCAGATTCGGGTCGCGGCCCTGATAGACCGTACGACGCTGGTTCTCGAGGATATTGCGATATTCCAGATCATCGCTGGCCGGACTGCTGGAAAGCAGACAGGTGAGCAGGAAGATATCGAGGAAATCCATCTGCAATCTGTCGATGCCCAGTGGCAGATAGGGGTTGAGGTCAATGCAGCGCACCTCAATATATTCCACGCCCCTTTCCCACAGTGCCCACAGGGGGATTTCCCCGGAGCGCGTGGTGCGTTTGGGGCGGATAGTGCTGTAGAACTCGTTTTCAATTTGTAGCAGGTGGGTGCTGAGCTGGCGGTAGTCGCCGTTGCTGTCTTTCAGCCCCACCGCCTCATAATCGGGATAAGGTTGAACCAATGCCTGGCGCAGGGTGGAAACGTAACTTCGCAGGTCGTTATAACACACCACCAGTTGTTCCTGGGCTTTACTCTGGTAACCCAGGTCGCCCATCCGCAGGGATGTTGCCCAAGGTGCGTGCAAACTGTGCTCATCCTTACCAAAGGGTTCCAGATGGTGCTGGCGGCCCCTGACAAAGCTGCGGCAAACGCCGGGAGATGCGCCAAACAGGTACAGCAGTAGCCAGAAATGCCGCCGGAAATTGCGGATCAGGGCGAAATAGTTGTCGGACTTGAAAGCCTGTAGAGACTGGTTGGGCTGCTCGTCTTTGCGCAGCAACTCCCACAAGGTGTAGGGCGCGGAAAAATTGTAGTGAATCCCGGCGATGGTCTGCATCAGTCGACCATAGCGGTGACCCAGGCCAAGACGATAGATGGTTTTCATGCGACCGATATTGGAGCTGCCATACTGTCCCACCGGAATGTCGCTGTCCCCACTTAACTGACAGGGCATGCTGTTTGCCCACAGCAGCTCATCGCCTATCTGGCGATAAGTAAAGCGGTGAACATTGTCCAGTGTCTCCAGGACCTGGTCGGCCTTGCTGGAAGGTGGCGTGATGAATTCAAGCAGCGCTTCCGAGTAATCAGTGGTGATCTGGGGGTGAGTCAAAGCCGAACCGAGTGCCGCAGGATGTGGTGTCTGTGACAGCCTCCCTGTGGGGGTGACACGCAGGCTCTCCTTTTCGATGCCTCGTACCAGCCCGGATAGCACTGTGGAAGATGGGTCAGCAGAGAGCAGGGTCAATCGGCTTTTTAGTAATGGCAAGTGAAATTCCTTTTGGAAAGTGGTCGGCCGATTGCGTGGTCAATCGCATTCGTCATGTCATCAGCCCTTCAGTTCACGAGATTCGACCGCAACGCTCACTGATCTATCCAGTCATGTAAGCCCCTTGTCCCGCAGGGGGTCCCGAAGTGTAACTGAAATTGACCCGTTACCAGAACCGTCTGTGCTGCCATAAAACTTCAACTTTTCTGACATGTCACTGTCACCACTCGGTCACATCATCGATGGAAAAGAAGGTAATGGTGATCGTGATGAGAGTGACTGTATTTGGCGGTGGATATGTGGGGCTGGTGACCAGCGCCTGTCTTGCCCATGTGGGCCATCAGGTGGTTTGTGTGGATCTGGATGAAAATAAGGTGAACGCCCTGCGGCAGGGTATCTGTCCCATATTTGAACCCGGGCTGGAAGATTATTTGCTGGAAGGTCAGCGGGAGCAGGCGCTGGAATTTACTACGGATGCAGTCCGCGCCGTGGCGCATGGTGAAATCATTTTTATTGCGGTAGGCACACCTGCGGATGAAGACGGCACGGCCGACACTCGCCATGTGTTGGCCGTGGCGAAAACCGTAGGTGAGTATCTGAATGATTTTGCAGTGGTGGTGACCAAATCCACTGTGCCCGTCGGCACCGCCGATGCGGAAAAAGCAGAGGTGGCTCGGCAACTGGGGCTGCGAGGGGTAACGGTCCCGTTTGAGGTGGCCTCGAACCCGGAATTCCTCAAGGAAGGCGCTGCCATTAGTGATTTTATGAAGCCCGACCGCATCGTGGTCGGGACTGACTCGGAACGGGTGGCAGGCATGATGCGCGAGCTGTATGCACCCTTTAACCGTAATCACGAACGCCTGATGGTCATGGATGTGCGTTCCGCCGAGCTGACCAAATATGCCGCCAATGCCATGCTTGCCACGAAGATCAGCTTTATTAACGAAGTCGCCAATCTCGCGGAATATCTTGGTGCCGATATCGAGAAAGTTCGTCAGGGAATTGGTGCCGATCCGCGCATTGGGTACCACTTTATTTATCCCGGTTGTGGTTACGGTGGTTCCTGTTTTCCCAAGGATGTCAGGGCGCTGCAGTCTGCCGCCGAAAAAGCAGGCTATACCTCTCATCTCTTGACCGCGGTGCAACAGGTGAATGCCAGGCAGAAAGAGCGGCTGTTCGAGAAACTGCATGGTTATTTCAAGGGCGAATTGGCTGGTAAGACGATTGCCGTATGGGGGCTGGCATTCAAGCCGCGCACCGATGATATGCGCGAGGCACCCAGCAGGGTGCTGATGGAGGCGTTGTGGCAGCACGGTGCCAGAGTCCAGGCATTTGATCCACGCGCCATGGAAGAGTGCCAGCGCATCTATGGAGACCGTGAGGACCTGGCTTTGGTGGGCACCAAAGAGGCAGCGGTTAAGGGTGCGGATGCGCTGGTAATCTGTACCGAGTGGAAGCACTTCTGGGCACCTGATTTTAGATCGCTGGCGGAAAAGATGAATGGCCGGGTCATCGTGGATGGCCGCAACCTCTACGACCCCAAAAGACTGGCAGCAGCCGGGTTTGACTACCTGGCTGTGGGGCGTAACAGTTTGCCCGCTGCGCTAAGTGCCTCTCCCGATGAGGTGGTTGCTGTGTGCAAGTCGGCAGCAGCTTGAGACCCTAAACTGAGATTCCAAACGGTGTTCGGGGCGAAAATAGATGAAAATTATGGCGACAAGCGGGGTAGGCGGTAGGGTGCGGTAATCGTCGCATCATTGGCTGCGTGATCTGACTTGATAGCTTGTTGCAAGTCGCCCCAATGCACCAGTTCCAGTTTGCCATTGCGGTGCTCTATGAGTGCCGTGCAGCTTTCTACCCAGTCGCCGTCATTGCAGTAGAGAATGCCGTCGATGGCGCGAATTTCCGGCTGGTGAATGTGCCCGCAGACAATGCCGTCCACTCCCCAGCGCCGTGCCTCCTGGGCGGCCGCTTCTTCAAAGGCAGTAATGGCTGCGCGGGCATTTTTGACCCGGTTTTTCACATAGTAGGCCAGCGACCAGTAGGGAAGTCCCATGCGGCGGCGCGCCAGATTGCTCCAGCGATTCAATCCCAGTAACAGGCTGTAACCGGCATCGCCGACGATACGGGTGAATGTACTGCAGAGCACGGCGTGGTCAAATTCATCGCCGTGTATCAGCAACAGCTGCTTGCCATCACCGGTGGTATGTACATAGTGTGGGTGGACCTCAATGTTGAGTACTGTGCTGCCGACGATATCCCGGACTAATCCATCATGGTTCCCCGGTACGTACACCACACGTGTGCCACTATTGGCGAGGGCAATGATCTTGCGCAGTACTTCGTGGTGACTTGTCGGCCACAGGAACGAACGTTTCATGGCCTCCAGATCCACCACGTCACCGACCAGATAAAGGGTGTCACAGCGGGTTTTGTTGAGAAAATCCAGCAGGAACTCTGCTTTGCAGTCTCGGTAGCCCAGGTGGATGTCTGACAGCCAGATGGCGTTGTAATACATAGTGTCTTCCCCTTTGCCCTTACCCTATTGAGCGCAGATGACCGGGAAGAGGCAGTTTCGAGAAACTTTGATGACATACTTGCTCTCCAATGAAATCGGCAAGTGATGAGCAATTGCTGGGCAAAAAGACGTTGTTGAGCAAGCTTGATGGGTAATTTTGCGATAATGTGGCCACTTTCCAGACGGAAGAAAGACAAGGATGGCAATGATTAAAAAGACTCTCATTCCACTGCTGATTCTGCTGGCGGCAGTTGCGATTGTCGTCCTGATGACGATGGCCAAGCCCGTACCGAAGCCACAGGCTCCGGTAGTTGCGGCGGCGCCCAAAATTGCAGTGTTGCAGGCGGCTCCGCAAGCCCGTCGGGTCCGTGTGTCTGCTCAGGGAACAGTGGAACCTAAAATAGAAATTACTTTGACGGCCCAGGTAGGCGGCCAGGTGACTGCTGTGTCAGAGCACTTTGCCGACGGTGATTTTTTTCAGCAGGGAGATCTGTTGCTGCAGCTCGATGATCGCGATTACCGGATTACTATGGTGCAGGCCCAGTCCCGTGTGGCTGAAGCAGAAAAAGCCCTTGCCATGGAGCGTGGTCAGGCACGTCAGGCAAAACGTGAATGGCGTGATTTGGGCAATGCCGAAGGTAACGCGCTGTTCCTGCGCGAGCCACAACTGAAGGCAGCCGAAGCGGCACTGGAGGCGGCCAAGGCCGACCTGGGGCAGGCGCGTCTCAATCTGGAGCGAACGTCGATTCGTGCGCCCTTCGACGGGCGAGTGCGGAAAATTCAGGTCAACCATGGCCAGTATGTGTCGCCGGGCATGCAGGTAGCCAGCATCTTCGCCACCGGCACAGCGGAAATCCGCTTGCCGTTCACTGCCAGTCAGGTCTCGCTGCTAGACCTCCCGGTTCAGCCGGGAGCGCAGGCACCTTTACC
>JBFICU010000078.1:0-7075 GCA_041581855.1 Porticoccus sp.
ATTGGAGTTAACAATATGAAACGTACTGCAATTTGCTTAGCTGTTAGCGCCCTCACTGCAAGCCCTCTGGTGATGGCTGCTGGAACCCCATCTGCCGCCGATATTGAACAGGCTAGCGTTCAGGATCTGAAAAAATACGTTCTGGCCCTGTCCCAGCGCATCGAAGAGATGGAAGTCAAAACGGACAAAGTTGTCGCGACCGCCAAGCCCGTTGATTCCTGGGCTGACAGAATCCAGTGGTCCGGCGATGTGCGCTACCGTGTTGAAGCCATTGATGATGACGCCAAAGCTGAAGACCGCAATCGCAACCGCATCCGCGCCCGCCTGAACGTTGCTGCAAAAGTTTCTGATGACGTAACTGCCGGCATGACCCTGGCCAGCGGCAGTGCAGATCCGGTTTCCAGCAACCAATCTCTGGGCGGTGGTGGCACCTCCAAAGACCTGTTCCTGGATATGGCCTGGATTGACTGGAACTTTGCCCAGGATACCCACCTGGTGGCTGGTAAGACAGCAAACCCCTTCTTCGCTGCCGGCGGCAATGGCCTGGTCTGGGACGGCGACTACCGCCCTGAGGGTGCCAACCTCTCCTACGACAATGGCACTGTCTACGCCGTGGCGGCCTACCACTTCCTGAACAGTGATGACGGCAGCAGCGGCACCAAAGACATCGAGGAGACCTTTGGCCTGCAAGCCGGTTTTAAAGGCAACATGTCCGACAACATCGCCTTCAACGTCGGCGCCAGCTACTTCTATATCCCCGTTGAAGGCAGTGAAGCAGTCTTCGACAGCAAGTTCTTCGGCAACTCTTCTGTCGGCGGTGTTTACGAATTTGATTATGAAATCGTGGAACTGTTTGGTGAGTTGAGTACATCTATTGCCGGCATCCCCGCCACCCTGTTTGCCGACTACGTCAACAACAGCGATGCCGACGAAGACACCGGTTATGCCCTGGGCTTCAAACTGGGCAAGGCGAAAAAACGCGGTGCCTGGGAAGTGGGTTATACCTACGAAGATCTGGAAGCTGACGCGGTATTCGCCACCTTTACTGACTCCGACTTCGGCGGTGGCGGTACTGATGTGAAGGGCCACAAGCTGAGTGCTGGCCTGGGTATCAGCGACAACACCTCCGTGTCTGTCACCTACTTTATCAATGAGTATGGCGATTTCACCAAAGCACAGGAAGAAGACTACAACCGTCTGCAACTGGACCTGCAAACCAAGTTCAAATAAGCATGTAAAACGTTCCGTTGTAGCAATACAACAGACACTAAAAAGCGGCCTCAAGGGGCCGCTTTTTTTATCTATGCCGGGTTAGCCGGCTATCAGGATATCAAGGCTATATAGTTTGGATAACAGTTCAGCCCCGCTCTTGAGAAGAGCTGCGGGATTCTGATGCTGCAGTTCAACGGCGATCTGTTCCAGTGCCGCTTCCCCCGTCACGGTCTGCTCCTCTAACAATTGCAGCAGACGAATGGTCACAGCATTGGCTTCCATGAACTTCACCTGGTGCGCTCGATTGCGATAGACCACCAGGAAGGTGGGTTCAGCAGGTGGATTCGATGGCTGGTATTCAGGGCCGATTCGATGAACAGGGTATTGATACGATAAACGCCAGGCCAGCGGTGAAACCTGTAATGGCACTTTCAGCACATCGACGTTTGGAAAACTGGGGGGGGTGATCGCTTGTTCCGACACATCCAGAGCCAGCTCGACCCATTCGTAGTGAGCCAATTCCAACATAAACCCAGGATCACTCTCTCGCAGCTGGTATTCCTCCTGCAGGTATTGCAGGAATTCCTGGCCGATCTCCAGGAAATACGGCGTATGACTCTGGTGACGACAGATAAAGTCTCGCACCATCTGATGCCAGTGCTCATCCGCGATCAGGCTGCGCAAAATCGGAAAGCCGCTGGCAAGAAAAGATTCAATATTGTTGTAGACCAGCTCCCGGTATATTTTCATGCGCCGGTCTTCGACATCTACCGGAGCAGCGTGCACATCAGGGTCTCTCAGGTGCGCGGCGAATTCATACTGAGTCTGTTGAAAATCTTTTGCGCTCAAGTCAGACACGAGCCACCTCCTTTGAAGACGCCGTCTCAAAGGCGCCCTGCAACTGGCTTATATGGTCGACTTCTGACAACAACTCAGTAACGGGCGGAAGATTGAAATCCCGCTCCAGGAGTGTTGGCATCACGCCAAACAATTCATAACTTTTCACCAATAGCTGCCACACAGGGTCAATCACATCAGTGCCGTGAGTATCCACGCGCAAATCTTCAGCCTCTTCATAATGGCCGGCGATATGCACATAGGCGACTCTTTCACCGGGCAACTGCCGCAGGAACAGCTCCGGGTCATAGCGATGATTGATGCTGTTGACGTAGATGTTGTTGACGTCGAGCAGCAAATCGCAATCGGCTTCACCCAATACCGCATTGATAAAGTCGATTTCGCTCATTTCCTGCTGGGGTGCGGCATAGTAGGAGACATTCTCCATGGCGATACGCTGCCCGAGAAAATCCTGCACTTGACGGATACGGTCTGCCACATAGTGAACAGCCTCCTCCGTAAAAGGAATCGGCATCAGATCGTAGAGATGCCCATCATCACTGCAAAAGCTGAGGTGTTCGCTGTAACTGCGAATGCCATGTTCAGACAGAAAATGTTTAATGCTACCCAGCAACTCGGTGTCCAGTGGTGCCGGAGAACCAATCGATAAAGAGAGACCGTGACAAACGAAGGGAAAGCGCTCAGTGAATGACCGAAACTGGTGTCCGAGGCGACCGCCGACTCGAATCCAGTTTTCCGGCGCCACTTCCATAAAACCGACCTGATCGGTGGTCAGGGAAGACAGCGGGCTCATTAAAGCCCGCCTTAAACCCAAACCCGCCCCTTGGACGGGAAAGCGATTAGTCGACATGCTGAGTGACTGCTCAGCCTTTACCGCCGCACTTGCCTTCACCACATTTACCCTCTTTTACCTTGGGCTTGTTTTCACCACAGCTTCCTTCTTTGGCCTTGGGTTTCCCTTCACCACAGGTTCCTTCTTTAGCAGCTTTTTTCTCTTCGCCGCACTTTCCTTCCTGGGCCGCTTTTTTGACGTCAGCAGCCTTCTCTTCTCCACATGCTCCTTCGTGGGCAGCTTTCTTCACCTCACCACACTTGCCTTCGCCGCATTTTCCTTCGCCGTGGGAATCAGCCAGGTTGTAACCAGAACTCAGCTCATTCGCCTGAAACGGATTTTCTGCGGCAGATGCCATGGGAGCGATTGCAACGGACGCCATAAACGCCGCGCCAACAGCTGCGGCCAATGGTTTCAGGTTCATCTTTGACATAGGTAATCTCCATTAGGGTTGTATTGTTTGTTTTTTACCCGACCATCCCGGCCAAGCTGAATAATAAGACTGAGCGTTCCACTATTAGTTTCAACAAAATTGTCGAGGTCAGAGTCTACGCCAACTGATCGCAACGGTTATCGACCAGCAATGGCCGGCTCCAACGATTCCCACAAGGCCAGAATGCGTTTGTCCGATACAGGGAACAACGTTCGCAATTGCTGCGCAAACAGGGAGACACGATATTCCTGCAACATAAAACGGTACTGCCAGATATCTGCTCTCATTTCTGCTGCGTAATCCTCCCAGTGGGCATCAATTCCTGCCAGCTTGTTCTCGTGTTTTTGAAGCTCTAGCACATGCTCGAGGTCTTTCTGTGGCTGTGCGGGTAATTTTTCCAGGCGAATCAGGATGGCCTTCAAATAGCGCTGATACTGTTCCAGCCACTGGCGTGGAACCTCGCATAAAAAACCTTCCTGAAACAACATAGCCAACTGTCGGTTGATATCCGGTGCTGCCTGAAAACCTGCCAAGCCCATTTTTTTCAGGGTACGATGTATGTCGGCAAGTGGCGATAACCAGCTAATCAGCATTTGTTCCAATTCATTAGCTGCATTAACAATATTGCCCTTTCCTGTAGCCAAGCGCTGTTCAAACTCTTCCCGACTGCGCGGAATCTCTCCTTCACCGATTAGCGCCTGCTGGTAGGCAGCATTGATCAAATCTGCAACCAGTGTTTCTCTTCCTGGCAGACCTGACGCTTTCAATTTCAGGTCTTGCCCCTTCAGTAGTTCCTTACGGAGATATTTCAAACCCTGGGGATAGCTTAACTGGTAGAGTTTGATCAACCCGGTGCGGGTTTTATTAGCAGCGGTGGCGGCATTATCCAGCAACTTCAAATCGACGCCCTTGTTTGTGCAAACCAACGCGGGATAGGTACGGATGGTCAAACCCTGCTGTTCAATGGCAAAGACCTCAGGCAACTCATCAAACTCCCAGCTACTGAGATCCCTCTGCTCAATACTATTGCCAGGAGACTGACTGACGGTATGCGCCACTCTGCCCCGATATTTCTCTTTCAGATCCGCCAGATGGCGCCCCGTCTCCAGCACGTTGCCCTGCTCATCAATGAGACGAATATTCAACAGGTAGATATCATCGACCGTCACCTGTTGCCATTGTTCAGGGGCGATCGTGACACCGGTTTGCCGTTTCAACTGAAAGCCAAGCGCTTCGGTTAGTGCAATATCGCCTGCTTTCATACCCACCAACGCCTTGTCCACAAAACTTGGCACAGGTACAAAATTCCTGCGGAGTGATTTTGGCAAACCTTTTACCAGGGCGATGCATTTATCCCGCAGCATACCCGGCACCAGCCATTCAAAACGGTAACTCGGCACTTGGTGGAGAATACTGACGGGTACTGTCACGCTGACACCGTCTTCCTGATGACCGGGTTCAAAATGGTAACTCAAGGGGTAACGAGTCCCCTGCCACTCCAGATAATTGGGGAACTGCCCCTCCGTGTCCTCATTGAGCTGGCGCTGTACCAGCAGAGCTTCATCCATCCACAGCAGTTTCGGGTCGTCCTTTTCCGTCTCCTTGCGCCACTTTTCGAAACCGGCGAGATTGAAAACAGTGGCAGGAATCCGTTCCTGGTAGAACTCAAACAGTACTTGGTCATCCACCAGGATGTCCCGGCGTCGAGTACGGGACTCCATGTCTTCCAGGCTTTCCTGCAACCGTTGGTTATGGCGGAAAAATTCGTCCTTGCCCCGATATTCCCCCTCCACCAGCGCGGCTCGAATAAAAATTTCGTGGCATGCAACCGGATCAATCGTTGTGTAATTGCAAGGTTGCCGATCCTGGATCGGTAAGCCATACAGCGTCTGCCGTTCATAGGCCAGAACCTGACCACTTCGCGCGCTGTAATGGGGTTCGCTGTAACTTTTCTTGACCAGATGCGCTGCCAGTACGGTCAACCATTCCGGCTCAATGCGGGCGTTAACGTGACTGTAGAGCTTCGCCGTTTCCAGCATTTCTGCCGCCATCAGCCACTTGGGCGGTTTTTTGAACTGACCAGAGCCGGGAAACACATGGAATTTACGGTTGCGCGGCCCAAGAAACTCTCGCTCCTCGTGGCGGAAGCCGATCTGCCCCAGTAATCCACTGAGTAAGGCTCTGTGAATGGCCACGTAATCTGCCGGCTGGTGGTTCTCTGACAGCTTCAATTCACGACAGTAGCCGTGAAGCTGATGATGTAAATCACGCCACTCACGAATGCGTAGCGGTGATACAAATTGTTGTCGACAATATTTATCAAATTGGTTGCGGCCCAGCTCCTGGCGCTTCTCCTCCATGTGATTCCAGAGGTTCAGAAACGCTACAAAGTCCGAATCTTTGTCCTGCCACTGGCGGTGCTTCTCGTCTGCTGCCTGCTGTTTATCGGCAGGGCGTTCCCGAGGGTCCTGCACGCTGAGCGCAGCGACAATCACCAGCACCTCCCGCAGTGATCCCTCTTTCGCCGCAGCCAACAACATCCGGCCCAGGCGCGGATCTGCCGGGATACGGGTCAGCTGCCGTCCAGTCACGGTCAACTCACCGCGGTGATAAACCGCCTGCAATTCCTGTAACAGTCCGAAGCCGTCGTTGATCAGTCGTTGATCCGGCGCATCCACAAAGGGAAAGTCGCGAATATCGCCGATTTTCAGCTGCAGCATCTGCAAGATCACCGATGCCAGATTCGTGCGCACAATCTCCGGGTCGGTATAGGCTGGGCGAGAGTTAAAATCCTCTTCCGAATAGAGCCTGAAACAAACACCTTCACTGATCCGGCCACAGCGCCCCTTGCGCTGATTGGCGCTGGCCTGTGATACCGGCTCGATAGGCAGGCGCTGTACCTTGGTGCGATAGCTGTAGCGACTGATTCGAGCAGTACCCGGGTCGATCACATAACGAATACCGGGCACTGTCAGCGAGGTTTCCGCCACATTAGTGGCCAACACCACCCGCACACCTCTATGGGGCTGGAATACCCGGTTCTGCTCCGCCAGGCTCAACCGGGCATACAGCGGCACCACTTCCAGATTCGGCAATTGCGCTTTTCGCAACGCATTGGCCGTCTCACGAATTTCCCGCTCACCGCTGTGAAACACTAAGATATCGCCACGCTTGGGCAGACTAAGGATGTCCTCCACTGCATCCAGCACCTGCAGGGACAGATCCCGCTCCTCATCGGCGGGGCGATATTCCAGTTCGACGGGATAGGTGCGACCGGACACTTCAATCACCGGCGCATCGTCGAAGTGTTGGGAAAAGCGTTCGAGGTCGATGGTCGCCGAGGTGATAATCAGCTTCAGATCCGGGCGTCTGGGGAGAATTTTTTTCAGGTAACCGAGCAAAAAATCAATATTGAGACTGCGTTCGTGAGCCTCATCAATAATCAGGGTGTCATAGCGATTCAGATAACGGTCGTGCTGTATCTCTGCCAGCAAAATACCGTCAGTCATCAGCTTGACCAGTGTGTTTTCACTGCTCTGCTCATTAAAACGCACCTGGTATCCGATGGTTTCTCCCAGTGGTTGATGCAGCTCCTCGGCGATGCGATTGGCCACTGTGCGGGCAGCAATACGCCGCGGCTGGGTATGGCCGATCATGCCTGCCACACCACGGCCCATCTCCAGGCAGATTTTCGGCAGCTGTGTGGTTTTACCCGAACCGGTTTCTCCGGCAATCACCAC
>JBFICU010000079.1:0-7008 GCA_041581855.1 Porticoccus sp.
CACCTAATCCGGGATGTCCATCATGGTTCGAGAATTGGCTTAGTACCCCGAAGGGCTTGTTGAATAGCAAAAGTTTTGTCACAGGCTGATACAGCAGATATTTCGCAGAAATTGGCTAAAGGGTATGTAAATCAACTACAAGAGTAAGCGTAAATATGCTAGGATTCCACGCGATTATGGAGTGTACAACGATAATAGATAATTAATCGTCAGTATTACTAACGCACTAGCTACTTATGGAGCCAACAATGGGATATCAGCACATTCAGATACCAGCTGATGGTGAAAAAATTACTGTCAATAGCGATTTTTCTCTCAGCGTCCCCAATAACCCTATTATTCCCTACATCGAAGGTGATGGCATCGGCGTCGACATTACCCCGGTAATGATTAAGGTTATTGATGCAGCAGTTGAAAAAGCTTATGGCGGTACCAAAAAGATCGCATGGATGGAAGTATTCTGTGGTGAGAAAGCCGCTGAAACTTATGATGGCGACTGGTTTCCCGCCGAAACCCTTGATGCAATCAAAGAATATAGTGTTTCGATCAAAGGACCTCTGACCACACCAGTTGGTGGTGGTTTTCGTTCTCTGAACGTTGCGCTGCGCCAGGAGCTTGACCTGTACGTATGTCAGCGCCCTGTTCGCTGGTTTGAAGGTGTCCCTTCACCGGTGAAAGAGCCTGGTAAGGTTGATATGTGTATCTTCCGCGAGAACTCAGAAGATATCTACGCGGGTATCGAGTGGCGCGCCGGCACTGATGAAGCGAAGAAAGTCATCGATTTCCTGCGCAATGAAATGGGTGTTACCAAAATCCGCTTCCCAGAAGAATGCGGCATTGGTATCAAGCCTGTTTCAAAGGCCGGCACCAAGCGCCTGGTTGCCAAGGCCATCCAGTACACCATTGATCAGAACAAAGACTCCCTTACCTTGGTTCACAAAGGTAACATCATGAAGTTCACCGAAGGTGCCTTCTGCGACTGGGGTTACGAAGTTGCTGCCGAAGAGTTTGGTGCGCAACCTCTGGATGGTGGCCCCTGGAAAGTCCTGAAGAACCCGAACACTGGTAAGGACATCGTCATTAAAGATGTCATTGCCGATGCGATGCTTCAGCAAATCCTGCTGCGTCCTGCTGAATACGATGTTATCGCTACACTCAACCTGAACGGAGACTACCTCTCCGATGCGCTGGCAGCTCAGGTGGGCGGGATTGGCATTGCTCCTGGTGCCAACCTTTCCGATGACATTGCGATTTTCGAAGCGACTCATGGTACAGCTCCGAAATACGCTGGTCAGGACAAGGTTAATCCGGGTTCACTGATTTTGTCGGCAGAAATGATGCTGCGCCATCTTGGTTGGGGTGAGGCCGCTGATCTGGTCGTTAAAGGAATGGAAGGTGCCATTTCCGAGAAGACCGTAACTTACGATTTTGAGCGTCTCATGGCTGGAGCAAAACTACTTTCTTGCTCAGCATTCGGTGATGCAATGATTGCTAAGATGTAAGTTGTCCCCCCTATAAAAAACCCCCTGTTTCGAAAAGAAACAGGGGGTTTTTTGTGACTATCAGGTCACTAACTATGCTCACTTTCTTGCACATCAATGAGCTCTGAGCCCGATTCTTCTAGTTCTTCTTCGCCATTTCGTACTGCAACGATGTTGGTGGCATGAAGGCCTTTTTGCCCTTCTACCAGGTCATATGTAACTTCCTGTCCCGCTTTGAGCGTTTTATACCCATCCATGTTGATGGCAGAGTAGTGTGCAAAAATATCGTTTGTCCCATCTGCAGATAGGATAAATCCGTAGCCTTTGGCATTGTTAAACCACTTCACTGTACCTGACGGCATATTAGAACCCCTTGCTGGACTTTCTAGTTATTAAATTTGCCCTGCTAACAACTAATATCTATTTGATATCGGTTTTTTTCTCATTTAATTGAACAATTTTTGCCCAAAACGATTTTCTATAACTAAATAAGGGACAAGTCAAGTGATAGCGCGGGCCGATAAAGATACATAAAAATAAAGTAGCCGGTAGAATTAAGGCTCTAAAAGGGTATTAAAATGTAAGATAGATGAGAGTATTTTTTAAAAACATGATGACTATGAGTTTGAACGTAAGACTGAGCAACGGTGATGATCGAGATCAATGGCAACACAGTACTGATGCCGTTGTCGAAGAGACACGACCTGAACTCAAGCGACCGAGGAAGTATAAGGTTATCCTGTTTAATGATGACTTTACCCCGATGGAATTTGTCGTAGAGCTGCTTGAGGTCTTTTTTGGTATGAACCGTGAAGCCGCCACACGCGTAATGCTTAAAGTACACATGGAGGGCAAGGCCGTTTGTGGCGTGTATACCAAGGATGTGGCGGAAACAAAAGTTGCGCAGGTGAACCAGTATGCAAGAGACAACGAACATCCCTTGCTCTGTGAAATAGAACCTGTTGAAGATGATGATCTCTAGTAGAGCAGGATATAGGTGACAGTATGTTAAGTAGAGAGCTTGAGTTGACCCTGAACAAGGCGTTCAAAGGAGCCAGCGAGAAGCGTCATGAATTCATGACGGTTGAGCACCTATTGCTGGCCTTACTCGACAATGAGTCTGCGGTGAGGGTACTTCGTGCCTGTGGTGTAGACATTAATGTATTACGTCACGATCTTGATGAGTTTATAGAATCCACCACACCGCTGATCCCCGAAGAACTGGAGGAAAAAGATACTCAGCCAACGCTCGGTTTCCAGCGGGTTCTGCAAAGGGCAGTCTTCCATGTACAGTCTTCCGGAAAGAAGGAAGTGCAGGGTGATAATGTCTTGGTTGCACTTTTCAGCGAGCAGGAAAGCCAGGCTGTGTACTTCCTGCGTTTGCAGAATGTTGCCCGGATTGATGTAGTGAATTACATCTCTCACGGCATATCAAAATATGCTGACCAGTCAGAGCAGCATGATGGTGAAGTACATCATGAAGAGGGAACTACAGAAACTGAGGCTCCGGGACAAAGCCTGTTGGAGCAGTTCACTACCAATCTCAATGTACTTGCCAGTAAAGGTGATATTGATCCACTGGTGGGGCGGCGTGAAGAAGTAGAGCGTGTCTGCCAGGTTCTGGCTCGCCGCCGAAAAAATAACCCGCTCCTGGTGGGTGAAGCTGGTGTTGGTAAAACTGCCATTGCCGAGGGCCTTGCCAAGTTGATTGTCGAAGGAGACGTTCCTGAAGCAATTGGTCATAGCGTCGTGTACGCACTGGATCTCGGCAATTTGCTGGCTGGCACCAAGTACCGAGGTGACTTTGAGAAACGTTTTAAAGGAGTTCTGGTAGAACTCAATGCCCAGGACGGTGCGATTCTCTTTATCGACGAAATCCATACCATTATTGGTGCAGGTGCGGCTTCTGGTGGTGTCATGGATGCATCCAACCTACTTAAGCCGCTGCTGACCTCCGGAAAAATTCGCTGCATTGGTTCAACAACCTATCAGGAGTATCGCGGTATCTTCGAGAAAGATCGTGCGCTATCACGACGTTTTCAGAAAATCGATGTTTCCGAGCCTAGCGTAGAGGAAACCTTCGGCATCTTGAAAGGCTTAAAGTCCCGGTTTGAGGAGCATCACCATCTGCGCTTTACCAATTCGGCATTGAAAGCGGCAGCAGAGCTGTCTGCTCGCCACATCAACGACCGGTTCCTGCCCGACAAAGCCATTGATGTTATCGATGAGGCAGGAGCATATCAGCAGTTACAACCGCCCTCTAAGCGCAAGAAAGTGGTTGGGGTAGGGGATGTCGAGGCCATTGTGGCAAAAATTGCCCGAATTCCCCCAAAGAGCGTATCAGCCTCTGATAAGGAACAACTGCGCGGTCTCTCTGATAAGCTGAAAATGGTTGTCTTTGGCCAGGATGAAGGCATTTCTGTGCTCTCCACTTCCATCAAGCTGGCACGTGCTGGATTGCGTGAAGGTGACAAGCCAATCGGTTCATTCCTGTTTGCCGGTCCTACTGGGGTGGGTAAAACAGAAGTATCCCGTCAGCTCGCAGAAGTGCTGGGTATCGAACTGTTGCGGTTTGATATGTCCGAGTACATGGAGCGCCATACTGTATCCAGATTGATTGGTGCTCCCCCAGGGTATGTCGGCTTTGATCAGGGTGGATTACTCACTGATGCGGTGACGAAGAATCCTCATTCAGTGGTGCTGCTGGACGAAATTGAAAAGGCTCACCCTGAAGTGTTCAACTTGCTTCTGCAAGTTATGGATCATGGCACATTGACGGACAATAACGGTCGCAAGGCTGATTTCCGCAACGTTATCTTGATCATGACCACCAATGCGGGTGCTCAGGAAATGAGCCGTTCATCTATCGGCTTTACTTCTCAGGACCACACTACTGATGGCATGGAGGTGATCAAGAAAATGTTCACTCCAGAGTTTAGAAACCGGCTTGATGCCATTATTCAGTTCAACCCCCTGGACTCTTCAGTGATTCATACCGTGGTTGACAAGTTTCTTTGCCAACTACAGCAACAGCTTGATGAAAAGCGTGTGCAACTGGAAGTCGACGAAGAAGCCAAAGAATGGCTCGCCCAGCATGGTTATGACGAAAAGATGGGTGCTCGACCCATGGCGCGCCTTATCCAGGAGAAAATCAAGAAACCCCTGGCGGAAGAGGTGCTTTTTGGCAGCTTGGCCGGAGGTGGTGTTGCCAGAGTATCAGTATCGGATGATGGTGAACTGGTAATCGAATCAGAAACGGAAGTTGCCTGACATGGACAGCAGGCAACTCAGCGTGCGCGGTAGGTGATTCGCCCTTTGCTAAGGTCGTAAGGTGTTAGTTCAACTTTCACCTTGTCGCCGGTGAGGATGCGGATGTAGTTTTTGCGCATTTTTCCAGAAATATGAGCGGTCACTACGTGGCCGTTTTCCAGTTTTACTCGGAATGTGGTGTTGGGGAGGGTATCAATGACTTCCCCTTCCATTTCAATATGATCTTCTTTCGCCATGCCGCTAGAATTCTCCAAGACCTGCTTTAGGAAGTGGCGCATTCTGCCTGAAAATCAGGCAAAGTCAATTCATAGGAACCCAGCAGTCATCGATGAATAGCTCAAGAGGCTGGAAATTCTTCTTATAAGACATTTTGGGGCTACGCTCTATCCAGTAACCGAGGTACAAATAGGGTAGTCCCATATCCCTGGCCAGTACCAATTCTGCCAGAATCATGTAAGTGCCCAGACTGCGTTTGGGATAGTCCGGTGAGTAATAGGTATAAATGGCAGATAGGCCGTCATTGAGAATATCGATTACCCCGGCAGCGATTAATTTCCCGTGCAGACGTATTTCCAGAATTCGGCTGTTTTCCCAAAGGCTGCTAATGAAGTCTCGATACTGGGCCATGGTAGGCGGGTACATGTCACCATCAGCGTGGCGTGCTTCTAGATAGTGCTCGTATAGTGGATAGTGCTCAGCCTCATCAATACTGCGGACAATACTCACTGTGAGGTCAGTATTGCGCTTATTACAGCGGTGTTGTTGCCGGTTTGGAGCAAATTCATCCACCACGAGGCGCGCAGGAATGCAGGCCTGACAGACCTTACACCTGGGGGCGTAGATATAACGACCGCTGCGACGGAAACCATGGCGGGATAGATAGGTATAGAGGTTCTTATCGATGCTGATAGAGGGATCGACAAAAGCTGTAATCGCTTTCTGGTCCTCCAGATAGCTACAGGGGTGGGGTTCTGTCAGAAACAGCCTGATCGCTCTGACATCTGGCGATATATCCCGAGACATAGCTCTTAATTCCCAATTACCAGTGGGTTACATAAGTTTAGTCAATGCGCTATCAATATGGACAGCATTCCAATCAAAGAGTTTGGACCTTAACTTGGTCAGTCTGGCGAGGAACTCACGGCGGGAAATGGTGACGGCCCCCATAGATAGCAGATGACCATTACTCACCTGGCAATCAATCAGGCTGTCCGCATGCTGCTGTTGCAGTATTCCGCCCAACACGATTAACGCCACCTTTGAGGAATCCCGCTGTCGGCTAAACATTGACTCACCACAAAAAAGGCTGCCTACCATGACACCATACAGTCCACCAACCAGCTGGTTATGATTCCAAACTTCAATGGAGTGTGCATGACCTGCCTGATGTAATGCAAGGTAGGCAAGTTTCATTTCTCGAGTGATCCAGGTCCCGGCGTGACCTTTACCGCGGGGGGCTGCGCAGTTTTCGATTACCTGAAGAAAGTCACTATCTATTTTGATCGCCCATTCGTTGCGCCGCCAACTTTTCCTGAGTGACCTTGAAACAATGATTTGTTCAGGAAAAATAACTGCGCGGGGGTCGGGAGACCACCACAAGAGAGGCTGCCCTGACTCATACCAAGGGAATATTCCCTGTTGATAGGCAGATAGCAGTGTATCACTGCAGAGATTGCCGCCGACGGCCAACAGGCCGTCAGGCTCCCTGAGAGCGTTTTCCGGGTGGGGGAAAACCGGGGTTTGGGTATCGAGCAGTGTCAGTTCATGCAACGGAGCTTCACTCTAGCGCGTCGAGGTATTTTTCCGCATCAAGGGCTGCCATACACCCAGAACCAGCAGAGGTCACAGCTTGACGATAGACATGATCCGCCACATCTCCAGCAGCAAAGACACCCTCAACACTGGTGGCGGTTGCATTGCCTTCACTTCCGCCTTTGACAGAAAGATAGCCGTTTTTCATTTCCAGTTTGCCGGTAAAAATATCGGTGTTGGGCTTGTGGCCAATGGCGATAAATACACCTGTAACATCAATATCCTGTGATGAATCATCCAGGGTGTTTCTCAAACGCAATCCGGTCACACCGGCATCATCTCCCAACACCTCATCCAGTGTGTGATTCCACATCAGTTTGACGTTGCCGTTTTTAGCGCGTTCAAACAGCTTGTCTTGCAGGATCTTCTCAGAACGCAGTGAATCACGACGGTGTACAAGGGTCACTTCACTGCAAATATTCGATAAGTAGAGAGCTTCTTCTAC
>JBFICU010000080.1:0-6983 GCA_041581855.1 Porticoccus sp.
GATTGAGGAGGTTGCATTGAATACCGATAGCCATCGGTCCGCTATTCTCGCGCTTGAGGATGGCACTGTTTTTGAGGGCATTGCCATAGGTGCAGATGGTCTCTCCAGTGGTGAAGTGGTATTCAATACGGCGTTGACCGGGTATCAGGAAATTCTCACTGACCCATCCTACGCCCGCCAGATCGTCACCCTGACCTATCCCCATATTGGCAATACCGGCGTCAACGCCGAGGATCGCGAATCCGACCGCATTTGGTCGGCCGGTTTGGTGATTCGTGATCTGCCGTTGCTGGCCAGCAATTTCCGCTCCGAGCAGGCTCTCGATGACTATCTGAAAGCCAACAATATTCTCGGTATTGCCGACATTGATACACGCAAGCTGACGCGCATTCTGCGTGAGAAAGGCGCCCAGAGCGGTTGCCTCATGTCAGGTCGAGTGGACCGGGATGAAGCGTTGGCAGCAGCTCGTGCCTTTGCCGGCCTGAAAGGGATGGACCTGGCGAAAGAAGTCACCACCGATAAATCCTATGCCTGGACAGAAGGCAGTTGGCAACTGGGCCAGGGCTTTACTCGCCCCGACAGCACTCCGTTTAAGGTGGTTGCCTACGATTTTGGTGCCAAACATAATATTTTGCGCATGCTGGTGGATCGCGGTGCTGATCTCACTGTGGTGCCAGCCAAAACGCCGGCGGCAGATGTGCTGGCCATGAACCCCGATGGCGTATTTCTATCCAATGGGCCGGGTGATCCGGAGCCCTGTAATTATGCCATTCAGGCTATCCGCGACTTCCTTGAAACCGATATCCCGATATTCGGCATTTGCCTGGGGCACCAATTGCTGGCGCTGGCCAGTGGCGCCCAGACTGTCAAAATGAAATTTGGTCACCACGGGGCCAACCACCCGGTCAAAGATCTCGATAGCGGCTTGGTGATGATTACCAGTCAGAACCACGGTTTTGCAGTGGATGAAGCCACTCTGCCAGATAACCTGCGGGCCACTCATTGCTCACTCTTTGATGGTTCGTTGCAGGGTATTCACCGCACTGACAAACCCGCTTTCAGTTTCCAGGGGCATCCGGAAGCCAGTCCCGGACCCCATGATGCGGCGCCACTGTTCGATCACTTTTTCGAACTGATGCTGGCGCGCCAGAAGAAAGGCTGAGAGCCGCTCGCGGCAAGCCTTTCCTGCCAGCCCTGTGAGTAGACTACCAGGAGCTGTGCGAAACAGACGCCTGTCTTCAGGTGACACACGTTAACGGCAACTGCCTAACCGACATCGACTTATGCCAAAAAGAACCGACATCAAAAGCATCCTGATCCTTGGAGCTGGCCCCATTGTCATCGGCCAGGCCTGTGAGTTCGATTACTCCGGCGCCCAGGCCTGCAAGGCTCTGCGGGAAGAGGGCTACCGGGTGATCCTGGTGAACTCCAATCCGGCGACCATCATGACCGACCCGACCATGGCCGATGCCACCTACATCGAGCCGGTGGAGTGGCGCACGGTGGCCAAGATTATTGAGATAGAGCGTCCTGATGCACTGTTGCCCACCATGGGTGGCCAGACGGCGCTGAACTGCGCCCTCGATCTGGCCCGAGAAGGCGTATTGGAAGAATTCGGTGTCGACATGATCGGTGCCGATCAGGATGCCATCGACAAGGCAGAAGACCGCGATCGCTTTGACAAGGCCATGAAAGCGATTGGTCTGGATACCCCCAATTCGGTGATTGTGCACAGCTTGGAAGAAGCACTGCAGGTGCCAGATCGCTTTGGCTATCCCTGTATTATTCGCCCGTCTTTCACCATGGGTGGTTCGGGTGGCGGCATTGCCTATAATCGTGAAGAATTCGTGGAAATCTGCCGCCGCGGCCTCGATTTGTCGCCGACCAACGAGCTGCTGATCGATGAGTCCCTGATCGGTTGGAAAGAATATGAAATGGAGGTGGTGCGCGACAAAAATGACAACTGCATCATCATTTGTTCGATTGAGAACTTTGACCCGATGGGCGTTCACACGGGCGACTCCATCACCGTGGCGCCTGCCCAGACGTTGACCGATAAAGAATACCAGATCATGCGCAATGCCTCGATTGCAGTGTTGCGCGAGATTGGTGTGGAGACGGGCGGTTCCAACGTCCAATTCGCAGTTAATCCCGAAGACGGCAAACTGGTCGTGATCGAGATGAATCCGCGAGTATCCCGCTCCTCGGCGCTGGCCTCCAAGGCTACCGGCTTCCCGATTGCCAAGGTGGCCGCTAAATTGGCGGTGGGTTATACCCTGGACGAGCTGCAGAATGATATTACGGGCGGTGCTACCCCGGCTTCTTTTGAGCCGAGCATCGACTATGTCGTTACCAAGATTCCCCGTTTTGCCTTTGAGAAATTCAACCAGGCCAATGCCAAACTGACCACCCAGATGAAGTCTGTCGGTGAAGTCATGGCTATCGGTCGCACCTTCCAGGAATCCCTGCAGAAAGCGTTGCGTGGCCTCGAGGTGGGTTCTTCCGGCTTTGAGTCCAAGGTGGATGCTTCCACCGAAGAAGGTCGGGCTGAACTGCTTGAGCAATTGAGCAACCCCGGTGCTGAGCGCATCTGGTATGTGGGTGATGCCTTCCGTGCCGGTATGAGCGTGGATGAGGTGCACAGCTATTCCGCCATAGATCCCTGGTTCCTGGTGCAGATTGAAGATCTGATCAAGCAGGAAATGGCGTTGCAGGGCGGAGCCCTGGAATCACTGGATACCCGTCGGTTGTTTGGTTTGAAGCGGAAAGGTTTTTCGGACAAACGTCTGGCTGCACTATTGCAGACCTCAGAGAAAGCTGTGCGCCAGTATCGCCACGGCCTGGGTATTCACCCAGTCTACAAACGGGTAGATACCTGTGCGGCAGAATTTTCTACCGCCACGGCTTATATGTATTCCAGCTACGAGGAAGAGTGCGAGTCGCAGCCTTCTGGCCGCGACAAAATTCTGGTGCTCGGTGGCGGTCCAAACCGCATTGGCCAGGGTATTGAGTTTGACTACTGCTGTGTGCACGCAGCCCTCGCCATGCGCGAAGACGGCTACGAGACCATCATGGTCAACTGTAATCCGGAAACCGTTTCCACGGATTACGACACTTCCGACCGTCTTTACTTCGAGCCGGTAACGCTTGAGGACGTGCTGGAGATTGTCCGTATAGAAAAACCGGTGGGCGTTATCGTGCAGTTCGGTGGTCAGACACCCCTGAAGCTGGCCCGTGCCCTGGAAGCGGAAGGTGTGCCGATTGTGGGCACGACCCCGGATGCCATCGATATGGCGGAAGACCGCGAGCGCTTCCAGCAGATGATTCACAAGCTGGAACTGCTGCAACCGCCTAATGCCATTGTGCGTTCAGCCGAGGAAGCCGTAGCTGCCGCTGCAGGTATCGGTTATCCGCTTGTGGTGCGTCCGTCCTACGTGCTCGGTGGCCGTGCTATGGAAATCGTCTACCGTGAGGAAGAGCTGCAGCGCTATATGCGTGATGCGGTCCAGGTCTCTGAAGACGCGCCGGTACTGTTGGATTACTTCCTGTCCTCGGCCATTGAGGTGGATATTGATGCCGTCTCCGATGGTGAGCAGGTTGTGATCGGCGCCATCATGCAACACATCGAGCAGGCGGGTATCCACTCCGGTGACTCCGCCTGTGCCCTGCCGCCCTACAGCCTGCCGGAAGATGTGCAGGATGAAATGCGCCAAGTGGTTAAGGCCATGGCCATTGAGCTGAAAGTAAAGGGTCTGATGAATGTGCAGCTGGCCTGGCAAGATGAGAAAATCTACGTCATTGAGGTTAACCCCAGGGCGTCTCGTACCGTGCCGTTCGTATCCAAGTGTATCGGTACGTCACTGGCAAAAATTGCTGCACGCTGCATGGTCGGCACCACGTTGGTCGACCAAAACTTCACCAAGGAAATTATTCCCCGTTTCTTCAGTGTTAAGGAAGCGGTACTGCCCTTTAATAAATTCCCCGGGATTGACCCAATTCTTGGGCCGGAAATGAAATCCACCGGCGAAGTGATGGGCGTCGGCGACACCTTTGCTGAGGCCTATGCCAAGGCTGAGTTGGGGGCCAGCGATCCTATTCCAACTTCCGGCACGGCCTTCCTGAGTGTGCGTGAGCCAGATAAAGCAGGTATTGCCAGTGTGGCGAAGAGCCTGATTAACAGCGGCTTTAAACTGGTGGCCACCGCGGGCACTGCCCAAGTGATTGAGGATGCCGGTTTAGCCGTTGAGCGGGTCTTCAAGGTAAAACAGGGTCGCCCGCATATAGTTGATATGATCAAGAACGATCAAATTGATTTGATTGTGAACACTACTGAGGGCCGTCAGGCGATTGCGGATTCCTCTACTATTCGATCCAGTGCAGAACAGCATGGGGTTTATTACACCACGACCCTCGCAGGTGGCAAAGCCGTCTGCATGGCCTTGGAACAGGATGGGGAAATTAAGGTTCGCCGCCTGCAAGAACTCCATGAGAGGAATCTCTAATGCAAAAAAATCCCATGACGGTTGAAGGCGCCGAGAAATTGCGCAAAGAACTGGACAACCTCAAGAAAGTTGAGCGTCCACGTATTGTGGCGGCTATTGCCGAAGCTCGTGCACACGGCGACCTGAAGGAAAATGCCGAATATCATGCAGCCCGTGAACAGCAGAGTTTTGCCGAAGGGCGCATCCAGGAAATCGAGGGTAAGCTGAGCAACGCCCAGATTATCGATATCACACAGATTCCCCAGGGCGACAAAGTGATTTTTGGCAGCACAGTGGACATTATCAATCTGGATACTGATGAAACGGTGACTTACAGGATCGTCGGTGATGATGAATCCGATGTGAAACTCAACAAAATTTCCTATCAGTCGCCGATTGCCCGCGCACTGATAGGCAAGGAAGTCGGCGATATTGTTGTCGTTAAAACCCCTGGCGGTGATGTGGAATATGAGATTGACGATGTGAAACACATCTGAATATCTCAGTGAAGACACTAAAAAGAGGCCAGCTGGCCTCTTTTTTTGTTGCAGGCATTGCAGAGCATGGCCGGTTTGTCTCCCTTCCCGGTGGTAGTGAACTGTACTGCTTTTGAATCGACGATGTACCCCATCAATAGAACTGAAGTGTTGTGCCTTGCGGATTTAAACTAATGCCTCTCTGTTAGAGGGGTTTTAATGAAGCCTGATGCCCGCAATGCCATGCGGCAGCTGATCCAGGACGTACAAAGGGTCATGCCTTTTGATATGCCCACCGCACAGTTGTGCAGCGGGCTCTGTGTTGGCTGCCCCAAAAAACTGCTGAGTTATCTTGAGGATGAACTCGCTCGTTGGCAGTCATTTCTTGATGATGGTTCGGTGCCCAGCCTGGGCGATCTGAATCGACTGGGGCGCTGCAGCCAAAAAGTTTACTCCGCGTTGCAAAAAAACCAACTGCTCTAATCGCAGGAAAAAGCCATATTGTCATCGTTAGACAGCATAGCTCTCCCCCAAGCCGTCCACTCTTAGATAAAACGCTTATGTTGATCACAGCCGCCAAAGGGGCTGCTACCCTCGGTCAGCTGTGCTGATTTGTGCCTCGTCGACGCCTATAGGGTTTTATGCCAGTATGGGGTTTAAAAATAAAAGGAGGGGTTTGAACAATGCGTCGGGATGTTGAGTTCAATACGGAAGATGGGGTAACACTTCGCGGTTGGCACTATGTGCCTAAGGATATTCCGGGGAAGGTGCCAACCATTGTGATGGCACATGGTTTCTCAGCAGTAAAAGAAATGTACCTTGATTGTTTTGCGGAGGCCTTTGCCAAGGCCGGGCTGGCGTCGCTAGTGTTCGATAACCGCAATTTCGGGGCCAGTGATGGAGAGCCTCGTTACGAAATTGACCCTTGGCAGCAGGTGCGCGACTACCGCGATGCGATTACTTACGCTGAAACCCTTCCTGAAACTGACGCTGATCGAATCGGAATATGGGGGTCGAGTTATAGCGGCGGGCATGTCATGGTTGTGGGCGCATTGGACCGGAGAGTGAAATGTGTCGTATCCCAAGTACCGTTGGCCAGTGGCCACCGCAATGTACGGCGACTCATCCGATCAGACTATCTTGCCTCCGTGCGAGCAATGTTTGACGAAGACCGCCGTGCACGGATGAAAGGCGAAGCACCAGCGATGATTCCTGTTGTCTCCGAGGACCCGGCAGCTCCTTCAGCATTGCCGACCCCTGACAGTTGGTTCTGGTTTACCGAGACGGGTAAGGCCCGAGCGCCAGCATGGCACAATGAGGTGACCCTGCGCTCGGTGGAAATGTTCACCGAGTACGAGCCGATCAGTTACGCCCGATATGTCAGTCCAACCCCATTTATGATGATTGTGGCACTTAGTGATGTGCTGACAGTCTCAGACCTGGCGCTGGAAGCCTACGAGGAGGCGCTGGGTCCCAAACGGCTGGTAACGCTCGCTGGAGGCCATTTTGATGCCTACGTTAATGACTTTGGGGCTGCTTCTGGGCCAGCGGTTGAATGGTTTACCCAACACCTGGGGGAGTAGTGTAGAGTCAGTGAGTCGTGTCAGCTGCAACGGTTTTCTAGCGCAGCAGGTTGGATAACAGCCGATTGGGTTTGTCGGCGCGCCGCAGCAGCAACACAATATGGCCGATGGTTTGGACTGGCTGAGCCCTCAATTTTTCGGCAATTTCCGCAATGACAAGCTGTTTGGCTTCTTTGTCGCCCACTGCCAGTTTGACCTTGATTAGCTCGTGGTCATTCAGTGCCCGATCAATCTCTGCCAGTACAGATTCGCTCAGACCATTGCCCGCAACAGTCACCACTGGATTGAGATTGTGACCCAGACGGCGCAGATGCTTTTTGTCCTCGTTGGAAAGTGTCATAGAATAGCTGTCCTTTTAAACGGCGCGTATTCTAGCCGAACTACTATCAGGTTGATATGGGACGCTCAAAAAGTAGTCAGCGATGGCTGCAGGAACACAGAAA
>JBFICU010000081.1:0-6969 GCA_041581855.1 Porticoccus sp.
AACCAGCTCCGGATCAAGGCGTTCCACTACTCCCTGCACCTTGTCTTTTAGACCGAACGGCTGCCCTAAGGGCATGGATTCCACCCGATAATCACCCGCCAGGGCCTCAGCCAGTCGTTCATTACAGACCAGCACAGGTTCTGCACCCTGTGCAGACAAAACCCGGTAGAGGGCAATGGCGCCCGCAGGTCCATCGGTTTCGAAGGTATCCAACACGGGGAAACCCGTGCCAATTAATACCGAACCGCGACAGTCCCGCAGCAATTGTGCCGCCCGCAGGCAATAACCCGGCTGCAAATAGGCCCGTAAACCCGCCATGCCTCGCAAGTTGCGCTCAACCAACAGCCCTTCAATGCGCTGGCTGAGTTGCAGGTCCTTAGCGTCATTCATTTTTCCCACACTCCACTTTGCCGACCCGCCATCAGCACGGCTCCGGCTCAACTTGCTGGAACTGGCGGGTTGCCGCGAGCCTGATCTGTCGGGCCTCTGCTGGGGTGATAGCGGTAAAAGACACCGTGCCGCCAGAGGAAAGCTGGGCCAGCTGGGCCAGGTCCACGGAGATAACCGACCCCAGCTTGGGATAACCGCCGATGGTCTGGCGATCACACATTAATATGATGGGTTTACCGTCTGGGGGCACCTGAATGGCTCCCAGGCAAATGCCCTCGGAGAGCATCTCGGGCAGTTCACACATTAGGGATGGGCCTTCAAGTCGATAACCCATTCTGTCGCACTGTTTGGAGACCCGGTATTCCGATGAAAAAAACTGCTGGCGTTGGGCCACATCAAAAGCATCGTACTGGTATCCCGTCACGACCCTTAGCAGCACCCGTTTGCTATAAACCGGACGATACCCGGTGGGCACCTTCAGGCAGTCGATTTCCTGTGAATCGCCACAGGGTAACTGGTCGCCCGCCTCAAGTTTACGACCATCGAGTCCACCCAGCGCTTCTCGCACCACCGTAGAAGTGCTGCCTAGGATGGGCAGAATAGCCAAGCCACCCACTACAGCCAGATAGGCGCGCACACCCGTACGGGCATACCCCACGGATATCCGGTCGCCAGCATTGACGTGATAGCTGCGCCAGGCGTCCACCAGCTCGCCATTAATGCTCATTGGCATATCTGCACCACAGAGGGCGATGCGGGTCGAGCGTTCACAACGCAACACCAAGCCACCGACGGTAATTTCCAGAGCGGTTGTCCCCGGCTCATTTCCACACAGGCGATTGGCCCAATCAAAGGCGAGAGGATCGGCTGGTCCGCCACTGGTAATCCCCAGCCGATGATGACCAATGCGTCCGGCATCCTGAATGAGGGTCATCACGCCCGGGCGCTCCACCACAAAACCGACTCCGCTCACAATCTACCTCCCATCGCGAGAAAATCATCACGATCAATGGCCCAGAAACGTACTCGGTCTCCTACTTCAACCGGCATGGGGGGATCGGCATAGAGACTAAACATACGCGCCGGACAGCGGCCAATCAGATTCCATCCACCTGGAGATTCGGCGGGGTAAACAGCCGTCTGCCGCCCAGCAATACCAACACTACCCCGGGGGACCTGCGCTCTGGGCGTCGCCAATCTGGGCGCAGCAATCCTCTCGTCTACCTCGCCCAGGTAGGCAAAACCCGGCGCAAAACCAATCGCATAGACGTGGTATTCCCGGTCCTGATGCAACGCCACCACTTCGTCAACACTGAGCCCGGCCCGCTGAGCCAGCACCTCCAGATCGGGGCCGGACTCCGGGCTGTAGTAAACCGGTAACTCCACCAGTTTTCCAGAGGTCAGACCTCGCCGGGAGGGGTACTCCAACAGGCTGGTGATCTGTTTCGATAATGTCTCCATGTCGATGTGATAGAGATCGTAAATCACCAATAACGAGGCATATGAGGGGACAACGTCTATCAACAGATTGCCGAGGGACTGCTCTAGCAGCGTCACAGCCTGATGAATCCGATCAGATACTTGGGGACTAAGCTCATCCGCAAAATAAATTATCAGTGCATTTTCACCCGCAGCGACAATCTTCATTGCTCGACCAGCTCCCTGATCTGACGGATGACCGCGATGCTTTCTGGATTATCACCGTGAACGCAGAGAGAATCAGGTGTGAGTAACAACCTATTCCCCCCCACCGTCATCACGGAACCCTCCTCTTTCAGTTGTACCACCTGAGCCAGAGTTTGTTCACGGTCGTGAACGGCACCGGGCATTGAGCGCGGCAGCAGCAGGCCATTGTCGTCGTAGCCGCGATCAGCAAAAGCCTCAAGCCAGAGCTCAATACCCACCTCGAGCGCCTCGCGACGATGTATCTCAGCGTCCGGTGTCGCTTGAATCATGAGTCGCAGCGGATAGTAAAAACTCGCCACAGCCTCCATCACTGCCCGCCGAACAGTCTGGTCGGCCATCATGTCGTTATAGAGGGCCCCATGGGGTTTAACGTAGTCGAGAGACTGCCCCTGGGAGCGAGCCATGCCATCCAGTGCAGCTATCTGGTAATGAAGTAGCGCCACAATTTCTTCAGGGGTATGCGGAACGGAACGGCGGCCGAAGCCTTCCAGATCACGGTAACTCGGGTGAGCACCGATCATCACACCATACTTGCAAGCCAATTTGAGCGTGTTCTGCATGATCAGCTGATCACCGGCGTGAAACCCGCAGGCGATATTGGCCTGGTGAATATGCGGCATTACTTCTGCGTCAACACCCCTTGAGTCGACACCAATACCTTCACCGAGGTCCGCATTTAACATCAACGGCATAAATCACTCCTGACGCCGGTTGTTCACATCACCGCCAGCTTGCTGTTGGGCAAATCCGTGACCAACATGTAACCCGGGCTGTGGGTAATACAAAATGGCGGCTTCGCCTGCTCCAATGCCACTTGAGGCGTTACGCCGCAGGCCCAGAACACTTGCAACTCACCCGGGTGCATGGTAACGGCGTCACCAAAATCCGGGTGGTTTATATCTTTGACACCGATCAGTGACGGATCTCCCAGATGCACTGGCGCCCCGTGTACCGAGGGAAACCGGGTGCAAATCTGAATGGCGCGAATGGCGTCTGCCGCCAACATCGGACGCATGCTGACAACCATGTCGCCACTGAAACGACCGGCCGAACGACACGGAATACTGGTGCGGTACATGGGTACATTGACCCCTTCAGTGAGATTGCGAATCTCAAGGCCGTCCGCCAACAACGCCTCTTCGAAAGAGAAAGAACAACCGAGTACGAAGGTCACCAGGTCGTCCCGCCAATGGTTAGTAATATCGCAGACCTCTTTGGCTAATTCTCCGTGATGGAAAATACGGTAACGGGGAATATCCGTGCGTATATCCAGATCATCTGCCAAATCCGGCAAACAGTAATCGCCGGGCTGCGACATACCGATTAATGGGCAAGGGCGCGGATTAAACTGGCAAAATTGTAGGAATTCCATCGCCCAGTCAGCCGGCAAGATAACCACATTGCCCTGGACATAGCCGGGACACTGGCCCGACGTGTTGCCATCGTATTCGCCATAACGGATACGGGCACGCAATTGTTGTGGAGTCAGAACGGTGGACATCTAGGTCTCCAGATAAAACCAGTTTCCACGCCATTCAACCATTGATGCGCCATCGATGGCCATACCCGAATAGGGGAAGCTGCCAGCGCTGAGTGCATGAGCCACGCGAAACCTCCCAGATGTCAAAATCTGTGGGCAACGAGCCATGAGAAGAACAAAGAACGGGGGAATGGGAATGGGGACCATTCCCCCGTGGTGGCAGACGAGCAGAAGGCGATTCACCCGTCCTCGGGCGGTGCCCAGAGATTGGGCTTATCGCCTAGCCCGCCGCGCAGGCAACTGATCGGCGCTGGCCACGCGTTGGCCATTAACCTAGCGAAATCCTTATGGCTGATATGTAGCAGATGGCTGTGGTCTCCACCTTCGATATAGACATCCCGGTCATCATCAAGCAATGCATTGTCTACCATGACATCCATATGGAATGCTTCGCCAAGGCCGGGAATAGCACCTTCGTCGCAATCGGGAAACAACTTGCGAAGTTCTTCTTCATCAGCGATTTCGTAACCGTGCTGACGCCCATACTCCAGCCATTCCAAAACCAGCTGATGGTTGGCCGGGATGACGCACATGGCATACCGGTCATCCTGGCGAACGATGACTGCCTTGGCCAGCTTTTCCGGGGGCACGTGAGCCTCCCGAGCGGTCGCCAGCGAACTGCCGGTCTGCGCGTGCTTCAGTACTTCGTAATCAATATGGTTCTGGCTGAGATAGTCAGCCAATGCGAGCGAGACACCCATGACTTAACACCTCTTGCTATCTCAGATTAGATCATTATTTAGTATAGTTGCTCATCAGAGATAACCCCTATGCGGTTGTATAATGATTCAATCTATCAGGCATGGTCATAAATGACTGTTTTCTCTAGCCGAACCTCAATAAAGCCATAAAAAAACCGCCATTCCCTGCACTCTTCACAGGTCATGGCGGCCATCCAATATTTACTGCGGGGAGGGCCAACAACCCTCACCCGGTCAACGTCATTACTGGCCCAGACTCTCCACGTAGAGATAGTCGTAACCGAACCAGATAAAGGCACTACACAGCACCAGTGTGAGCAACATGGCCGGGGTGCCTTTACGGAACCACAAACCAGGTGTAATCGCTAATGCCGGATTGCCGGTCTGTTTGGCCAGCCGCTCAGAGATAGTCACGATATACACGTTGGCGGTAGAACCAATATGGGAACCATTACCGCCCATGCCCACGCCCATGGCCAACGCCCACCACATCACACTGACATTGATACCCTGATGTTGCAGGCCAGCGAGCACAGGAATCATCGCGGCGGTAAAGGGAATGTTATCAATCAGCGCGGACAGAATAGCGGCAACCCAGAGGAGCAATAGCGCCGCGCCAAGGGGATGATCAATGATGATCGGTTTGAACTGCTCACCAATCAGCTCCAGCAGACCGCTTTTTTCTACGCCGCCAATCAGAATGAACAGGGCGATAAAAAACATCAACAGGGGCGTTTCCAAGTGGCCTGTGACCTTATCCAGATCCACTTTGCGGGACAAAAACACCAGAATGGTCAAGGCTATCGCGGCCACCATCCAAGGTTCCCAGCCCAGTTTGGTGTGATAGATGAACAGCCCCACCATCAATCCCATGACCAGCAGGGATTTTTGCCACAGACGTTTGTTTTTGTAACGCGCTACCGACTCGAATTTACCGCAGGGCATGGCAAGCTCCTTGGGAAACAGGAACTTCATCGCCATCAAAATGGCGAACCAGGCCAGGGCCACTGGCGGCCCCATGTGAATAAAGAAGGTATTGAAGTCGATACCCGCTGCGGAACCAATCATCAGGTTCGGCGGGTCACCCACCAAAGTCGCCACACCGCCTGTATCAGACAACAGTGCTGCCGCCAGCAGGTAAGGAATTGGCGATACACCCATGCTGTGACAGATAAGGATAATCAATGGACCAAAAATGATCACCGTGGTCACGTTATCAAGCAACAGTGAGATCACGGTCACCGCGGTACCCAGGAATATCAGCAACCGCAATTGTGAACCACCACTCTGGTTGGCCAGGTACTCGGCCATGTGCTCGAAGCCACCGGTACTGATCATAATCGACACCACAATCATCATGATCGCGAGCAGAAACACGACGTTCCAGTCGATGGCATGCAATGCCAGCTCAGGGGAATAAAAACCAAATATCTGGCCGGCGATGATGATCGCACCGGCCCCCGCCATGGCAAATTTGGCACGGTTATAGCCGTGCACGTGCTCAGTAAAGATACCAAGAAAGGTTAATACCAGAATCGACCCTGCCACGATCATCGGGTCTGTCAGTTCATGCATTCGAAAATCTCCATATAGAAGAGGTTATTAGGGGGGTAGAAATTGTTGGCTATGGTGTCTAGCTGACGGCAGCACCGTTAAACGTATTGAGACCTCATGACAAACCTGATAACCGCACTTGCCTAGCAAACACAGAACAAACGTCGGGGAGAATCACCGAGTCGTTGCACATGATGTCACGGGCAGATTTGATGGAAGGATGTCGGGGCTGAAGCGTACAGATATAGACCACTCCGCACGTTGACAGGAATCAAGCCGGCGGTGCGCGAATACCATTCGGTTGGTAAAAACCCCTTCGCGATAAGCAGGAATTCATTCCCGTAGGATTTTTAAAGGCTAGGCGTGATGAAAGGAGGACCTCGTCTATCGAGAGGGCAAGAGGTTCTTCACTATCGTCAAAACTAAATTGAACAAGGGGATTGTGAAATTCGGAAGACGGCTGATCATCAAAAAAAATGCCGGGTAGCGTCTGGTCACTCGCCTGGGAAAAGACGGCGATCAGTACAGAGAAGATCAGCGAATAAAGCAACGAGGGTGTCCCGTGTATAACGTCTATCGGACCTGAGCTGGCCTGTGAAATACCTGCGGCTGGCCGCGGGCGCGAATTGTAACAAAAACTTCTCCGTGACGCCCAGGCAATCAAATTATTTACAACCCTTTTTACCTTTAAGAGTTTCTTAAGTATTGCAAGCTAATCTGCTAAGCAATACACGAGTTAAAGGGTATGTAAATGACTCCCAACATAGCAGTGAATACTGACGTTTCCAGAATCGCTGACAACTCTTACCGCAGCCTTGGCCAACTTCTGAGTCCGGGCCCCCAGCTATCCTTGCATGGAGAGCATTCGCTCGACCGCAGTCTGATCGAGCACTATGTTGCCAGGCAATTTGAAGCGACCTATGGCGCCAAAATATCAATGTTCATGCCCCTTTTTCTAAGCCTCAGCTGTCATCATCAGCTCAGCGCTGTTACCGGTATCAATCCGGCAGAAAGTACCCCCCTCTTTCTTGAGCAGTATCTGGACAATGCCATCGAAGTGGAGATTGGGAAGGCCTTCAACACCACTGCAGATCGCCT
>JBFICU010000082.1:0-6962 GCA_041581855.1 Porticoccus sp.
TGCGCTCCACCAGTGGTTTGGCACTGGTGCCGATCATACGCAAGTCACCGTTCACTATGGCTTTCGCCAGCTCATTACCCGTTTTCATGCCGGAGCGCTTACCGCTCTGGTCCACGAACAGAAATTGCAGGGTATTGGGATTAAACCAGGCGACTTTTTCACGCCGGCCATCGCGGAATTCAAACCAGGTGCCAAATTCCATCAAACGCAGTTTTTCAATAATGGTTTGCTCGCGATCACTGAGTCGTGACAGATCCGCACGCTCCCCGGCCCGGCGCTCAGCCATCTGTACCAGTTTGTTGCGAATATCAACAGGTGCCGACTCCGGTTGCAGATTGCGTTCACGCAGCTGGTAGATGCGATCAATAGAGCGCTTTAGTTTCAACGCCTTGTCGCTGTCATAACCGATCATGTCAAAACCCGCCTGAATCAGCGACTCCATCCAGGGGTAATGCTGTCGCCAGCGGCGCCATTCGCTGGCAGAGCCGCTCAACGCCAACCCCCACAACATGTCATCCACCAGACCAACAGCCTGCTGCCACTGCTCTGAATCCACCCCATAGCGCAACAATACGTGCGCCATGTAATCTGACCACGGCTGGAGGAAAAACAGCAGCATGGCGGAGGGAATATCTTTTTCGGCAATGCGTTGGTGTATCTCCCGATTGACCTGCTGCTTTACTTCGATCAGACGGTCCTCGCCTCGGGCACGTTCCATAGCCCGCTTCTCCAGCAGCTTGATGCGCATTTCCACTTTCTGCACATAGCTGGTGAAAGTCATTAACAAGGCAGCAAACAAGCGGGTATCCGTCTCTTCGGTGTCCAGTACCTGCCGCACCGTTTTCCTGATCTGCTCCAGCATATCGAACTGACAGGATCCATCATTACTTACCCACTGGGAGCCAGCTTCGGCCATTGCATTCAATAGCAGCCGCGCGGGGTGTTCCTGATGGCGGAAAAAATCCGCCTCGGAAAACGCCAGTTTCAGGAAAGGGGTATGCAGGTAGCTGAGCAGTGCCTTGACGCAGTCGGGTATTTGCTCATCATTCAAAATATATTCGAACAACATGCCCACCAGATCGATGGTACGTACATCGTCACCACCCAATGGCGGGGGCTCTTCAGCATGGGTTATCTGCTTGAGCTGTTCCACCAGATTTGTTCTGGCGCGGGCAATATCCAGGGGTTTGATCTGGCTGGCCACGGCAAGAATATCCGCTGCCATTACCTGATCAAATTGCTGCAACTGCACCGCAGCTTCCACCAACTCTCGCTCGGTATACTTCAGCGGCTGTCCGGGAGGCGCCACCTGATAGGCTGGAGCACTACTCACCAATCTCTGTTGCAACAGCTGAATGCTGTCCATCAACTGACTCTGGTATTCCCGTGAGGGCAGATCCTGCGATGGTAACGATAAAGGGTGACCGCCTGAAGAACCCACAATCTCTTGCAGAACGGGGATTTGTTGCCCGCCAGAGATTGGTGAGCGCGCCCTAGGTGCTGCGCCGGTGTACCTGTCGGCATCAATACCCTTTGCCTTTTCAATCTGGTAATTAAGGTTGGGCAGCAAACCCAGTTCAATCAACTGGTCATTGGCTTTGCGATAGAGGTCTGTGAGCTGGGGAATAAACTGGCGATCAAAGAGTTTGTAAATCACCAGTTTCGCCGCCAACTGGATATCCGTGATGCTGAGCGCATTTTGAAGCGCCTCACAATAGCAACCCGGCGCCAGCGGCAACTGACTGTCTTCAATTTTCTTGCCGGAGGCCAACAACGCCATCCGCTGGCCCAGCGCCCAAAGCTGCTCGGCATTCTCCACTTCGGAGCGTTTGCGAATGGATGATAGAGCCAGGTCTTCTTCGACGTCGGCATCGTTCATCAGGGCAATGTGTTTTCGAGCCTGAGAGCGTCCTAATGAGGGCGGTTCCGTGCCGCCAGCCAAGGGGCCCAGATTACGACCTGGCTCCCGAGCAGAAAAGTGGTCAAAGGCTTCGTCAAGGGTGCGCAGAAAGCGGCGGGAAATTTCATTGTGGCGCGCACTGATTTGAGAACGGGCATGGAGAAATTCAAAGCCCTGCTCACCTTCGGAAGGTTTTTGGGAATAATCGATGAGCCGGTCATGCACAGTGTGGAGAAACTGCTTGAAGGCGGCCCGGGACATATCCAAGGCCAGTTCGCGAATCAGGGTCACCCCCCGTTCGGAAGCTCCACGCCAGTTGTTCATGATTCCGCCGTCACCCTCAAAAACTGATACAAGGCAATTAGTCCTTGGCAAATGATAGTGTTATGGAATTGACACAATTACAAGGGCAATCCGCCAAATCACGAACAAGCTTAACGTTGGGCCTGAATTTTGACTAGAAGCGATTGCAACTCGGCTTTGACCCCCTGCTTCTGGCCGGACAAAGGTAAACCCTGCCGGACTAATTGTTCGGCCAACTGCAACTGCATCATGGAATAATAATTCGATGCCATGACCAGGTAGACCTCCGGCTCAGCGTGATCGATACGCAAGGCTCGCTCAGCCACCGCATTGGAACGATCATATTCACGAGCCCGATTCAGCCGCCATGCTTCTTCCAGTAAATTCATCACCGCACCATTACCGGATACGGGCGCCGAAACTGATGGCGCGATTTGTGGGCCACTAGGCTGCTCCACCACCGGGGGCGGAGCGGGAGTTGGGCGAGGTGGCGGAGGCTGTGTGGCGCTTCCAGACGTGGGAGCTCCGGCAGGATGGGACTGACTGACCGGCACATACACTTGAGCACAACCGCCCAGAAAGCCGAACAACAGCAATGTCATGACCAGAGAAAATTGTTTCATTACCATCCAAACTTACCCTTAAACCAGTCAATCACGCCATCAATTGTGGCGGGGCGGCAATTACTTTGCTGCTGCGGCTCACTGCCATCGATAAACGGCAAATAGCGCGCACCCTCACAGCCCTCACTGCTCAACAAACCCGAATAGGGTTCTACCCAATGGTAACTGACGCCTTCCGGCTGATTAAATACCATAGAGCGATTTTCCAGGGTCGCCATGATATCCGTCCACAACTGCAGCGCTCCAGTACCACCGGTCAGCGGTGTCTTGCCGTTATCATCGCGGCCAAGCCATACCACGCTGAGGTAATTACCACTGAAGCCTGCAAACCAGCTGTCCCGCTGATCATTGGTGGTGCCCGTCTTGCCGGCCAGTACCAGCGATTCCGGCAGGCGTCGGTAGGCACTTTTACCAGTCCCCTCACGCAACACGACCTGCATGGCGTAATGGAGCAGGTGCATCGCCTTGGGATCAAAACGCTGCTCGCTCTCAAAGGGATAGTGTTTGAGCGGAGTATTCTTTGCCGTGAAGACAGAATCAATGGCGCGTAGAGGCGTGTAAAAGCCATTAGCGGCGATGGTGTGGTAGAGCTGCGCCACCTCGACGGGCGACATGGCAACCGCACCCAGCGCCAGTGAGGGCAGCGCTGGCAGAGACTCCTCGTAGCCTAAGCGGTGCAGGGTATCCACTACCGTATCCATCCCCAACTCCATCCCCAAGCGGGCCGCCGCCTGATTGTAGGACTGACCCAGCGCCTCATAGAGCGGCACTGGACCATGGCTTTCGCGGCCAAAATTGCGCGGCTCCCAGACATCCCCATTTGCGCCATCGACCGAAACCGGCGAATCATCAATCAAGCTGGCGAGTGTATAGCGCGAAGGGCGCTCCAAAGCCGCCAGGTACAACGCAGGCTTCACGGTGGAACCAATCTGCCGCTGGGCATCCAGTGCCCGGTTAAACCCTGCATACCCCCCCTGCCGGTCGCCCGCCATGGCCACCACTTCGCCAGAACCGATCCGCACAATAACCGCGGCTCCCTGTAACTTGCCCGATTCAATGCGGTAGCCTTTTTCAAGGTTTTCGATCCGGTTGGCCACCTGGCTCTCAAGCTTGCGCTGCACCTGCGGATCAAAATGGGTAAAGATTCGCAAACCTTCCGTCTGTAAATCAGACTCATCGTAGTGTTCCCGTAGGCGTCGCTTGACCAAATCCAGGAAGGCGGGATATTGCCAGCGGCCAACCTTGCCATTTTTCGCGGGCACGACGCCCAATGGCTTTTCACTTGCCCGCTGCGCCTGTGAAGTATCAATCACCCCCTGTTCGGCCATGATTTTCAGCACCAGATTTCGGCGCTGTAAAGCTCGCTCCGGTTGACGCCAGGGATTGTAGTAAGAGGCACCCTTGACCAACCCGATCATCAGGGCTACCTGATGGAGCTCAAGATCCTCTACAGGACGTTGAAAATAATGACGACTGGCCAATCCAAAGCCGTGTATCGCACGATCTGCCGCTTGGCCCAGATAGACCTCATTGATATAGGTTTCAAGAATTTCCTGCTTGCTGAAATGCACTTCGAGTAACACCGCCATCAGCGCTTCCTGCACTTTGCGCGTCAGAGTACGTCGCTGATTGAGGTAGAAATTTTTCACCAACTGCTGGGTGAGCGTACTCCCGCCCTGAGAGAACCGCCCCTCTTTGAGGTTGGCCACCATGGCGCGGGCAACACCCCGAAAAGATAACCCATGGTGGCTGTAGAACGCCTGATCCTCTACCGCCACCAGGCCATCGGCCAGATAGGGGGGCAATTGAGCCAGCTGCACCAGCTCCCTATCCTCTTTATGAGCAGGATAAATACCACCGATGACCATTGGCTCCAGCCTGGCCAGCGTCAACTCGCTGCCGTGACTATCACTTAGCGCCGAAACACGGTCACCACTAAACGATACGCGCATTAAACGAGCAGGTTCAGTACCATCCCAAAATTCAAAGCCACGAGAAAAGAGTTCAACCCGGCTGCTCGACACACTGAACTGGCCAGGCTCCTTAGCGGCAGGCACCCGTCGATACCCCAGGTTGCCCAACTCCCATTGGAGCTGTTCGCGACTGAGGGCTTGTCCCTGATAGAGTTCCAGTGCGCGACTGAATACATGGGAGGGCAAAGACCACTTCTTACCAGAAAATTTCTGGTAGACAACGGCATCAAGCACCAATAGCGCCAGCGCAGCCACCACGATCGAAACGGCCAACAAACGCCATAGCCAACGCCAGCGGGATGGCGTTTTGCGACCACCGCGTTTTTTCTTTGTACGTCGCTTGCTGACCAATTTTTGCTCCTCAATTCAGGATGGCTTGCCAGAGCTGGCAAGTCCGCCCTTTACTCTGTCTCACGGCGGGGCATAATAGCCGCCGAATCCCTTTTCATAAATGTCTTTTCCCATGAACCAATACCATGTCTATGGCCTCGGCGCTGCCCTGGTCGATACCGAAATCGAAGTCACCGACCAGGATTTGCAGCAACTGGCCATCGACAAAGGCTTGATGACGCTGGTGGACGAGCAGCGCCACCACCAGTTACTGGATCACCTGAGTAACCATCTGACCGCCTCAAAACGGGCCAGCGGTGGGTCTGCGGCCAATACCATTATCGCGGTGAGCAGCTTTGGCGGTCGGGCGTTTTATTCATGCAAAGTGGCCGATGACGAACACGGTCACTTCTACCTCAACGATTTGACCAGCGCCGGAGTTGACTACCACCACAATGGCAAACTGGCCGACGGGATTACCGGTAAGTGCCTGGTATTGATCACACCCGATGCAGAACGTTCCATGAACACCTTTCTCGGCATCAGCGAAACCCTTTCCGAAAATGAGTTACACCCTGAGGCGATTAGCAACTCCCAGTACCTGTATCTTGAAGGTTACCTGGTAACCTCCGAAACGGGTCGGGCGGCAGCCATTCGCGCCCGTGAAATTGCCCAGCAACATGGCGTTAAAACGGCCCTGAGCCTGTCTGATCCCGGCATGGTGACGTTCTTCCGGGAAGGCTTGCAGCAGATGATCGGCCAGCGGGTTGACCTGCTGTTTTGCAATGAGGCCGAAGCACTGGGCTGGACAGGGGCCGACAACATCGAAAAAGCTGCCCGGGAATTGCTCAACGTCGCCAACAGTTTTGCCATCACCCTCGGGGCGGAGGGCGCACTCGTCTGCGACGGTAGCGAGTTTTACCGTATTCCACCACACAAGGTCACCGCCGTGGATACTAATGGTGCGGGAGACATGTTTGCAGGCGCGTTTCTCTATGCCATCACCCATGGCCACGATTACCAATCTGCCGGGCATCTGGCTAGCCTGGCGGCCGCCAACGTCGTCAGCCAGTTTGGCCCACGGCTGACATTAGAGCAGTACCCGGAGATATTCAGCGCCTTCGAAAGCAGCGAGCTGCCGGCCAACTAGTCCAGACTGGATAGCGGTGCCGGCCTGGCAATCAGGTAGCCCTGCGCGTAGTCGACACCTATTTCCTGCAGCATCGACAATTGAGTGGCGTTCTCCACACACTCAGCAATCGTGGCAATACCCATGATATGCCCCAGGTGATTGATGGTGCTGACCATGGAGTAATCGACTTCATTCAACTCCATATTACGGATAAAACTGCCGTCTATTTTCAGGTAATCCACCGGCAGTTCTTTCAGGTAACCCAGGGATGACAGGCCACTGCCAAAATCATCCAGAGAGAAGTAACAACCCAAGTCCTTGAGTGCGTGAATCAGATCCATGGCCCGGTCAAAGTGCCTGATAGCGGCCGTCTCAGTGACTTCGAACTGCAGCCGAGAGGGACTCACCCCGGTACTCTGGAATTTACCAATAATAAAGTCTTTCAAGCCTTCATCACTGACCGTATTGCCAGACAGGTTGACGGCAAAGCGCTGCTCCTTGTGCTTATTCTGCTGCAGGTGGTCAAAGATGCGGTTCAACACCCAGCGGTCGATGTCTTCCACCAGCCCATAGTGTTCGGCAACCGGGATAAATTTGCCCGGCGGCACAATGTTGCCCTCACGATCCACCATCCGCACCAACACTTCATAATGGCGCACCTTGGAAGCCCTGCTCTCAAGCACCGGTACGATTGGCTGACA
>JBFICU010000083.1:0-6835 GCA_041581855.1 Porticoccus sp.
GACGGCACCAGAAGTACCTATTATGGATGGCAGTGCCGGACCTTTTGTGTTTCTGCTGCAGTCTGCGGGTATTCGTGAACAGGAAGAGCCAAAGCAATTCATTCGAATTACCCGTCCCGTGACGGTCACCGATGGGGATAAAGTAGCCTCATTTAGACCGTACAATGGTTTCAAGGTCACTTTTTCCATTGATTTTGACCACCCGGTTTTCCACAATCGGACTCACAAGGCCGAGCTGGACTTCTGTACTACCTCATTTGTTAAAGAAGTCAGTCGTGCCCGGACCTTTGGTTTCATGCATGAAATCGAATATCTGCGCTCCAAGGGTTTGGCTCGTGGCGGCAGTATGGATAATGCTATTGTCGTGGACGAGTATCAGGTGTTAAATGAGGATGGCCTCCGCTACGAGGATGAGTTTGTCAAACATAAGATCCTTGATGTCATTGGAGATTTGTATTTGCTGGGCAACAGCCTGATCGGTGAGTTTGTCGCCCACAAGTCTGGACATGGTCTGAACAACACCTCCCTCCGGGAGTTGATTGCGCAGAAAGATGCTTGGGAAGTCGTCACCTTTGAAAATGACGAAGATGTGTCACCGATCTCATATATGAAGCCGCTGCTCACCGTATAGTATGAGCGTAAATGAGAAGCAGATAATGCCAGGTTCACTGTGAACATTATTTTTATCAGCAATCGCAAAGGTGCCACCCGCTCTCTGACCCTGAATCACTGGGCCAAGGTGCTGCTGTCTATGTGCTTGCTGGGGCTCCCTGTTTCCGGCGGTATTTATCTCGGCACACTGCTCTCTGGTAATACTCACCCTGTCGACCTCAATGCGATTGCCTCCATGCGCCAAGAGTTGGCAGAACAGCAGGCCGCACTCGATTCTGGTCGCGAAGATGCCCGTTTGAAGGTCGAAGCCCTCACGGTCAAGTTGGCTGAGCTACAAGCTCGACTGGTACGACTGGATGCCTTGGGCGAACGTTTGTCCGAGGTGGCTGGTCTTGAGGATGGTGAATTTGACTTTAGCCAACAACCGCCTGTGGGTGGTCCGGAACAGGATGCACTGCAGGTCTACCAGAACAGCGAACTGGAAGAACTTTTTCAACAGTTAGAAAGCCAGCTGGACAGTAGTGAAAGCCAGCTCGGCATTCTTGAGTCGTTGATAATGGACCGCAACGTCCAGCGCCAAAGTGCGCTCACCGGTCGCCCCATAAAGAAGGGCTGGATGTCCTCCAGTTTTGGCCGTCGTACCGATCCCTTTACGGGACACCGTGCTTGGCATAACGGTGTGGATTTTGCGGCTAAGGCCGGCTCCGAAATTATCGCGGTTGCGGCTGGTGTGGTGACCTGGTCAGGTGAACGCAGCGGTTATGGTCAAATGGTTGAGCTTGACCATGGTGAGGAATACGCCACTCGCTACGCACACAACAGTAAAAACCTGGTGAAAGTAGGCGATTTTGTCAAAAAAGGCGATGTCATCGCTTTGATGGGCAGTAGTGGCCGCTCAACGGGTCCCCATGTTCATTTTGAAGTCTATAAGAATGGCCGCGCTGTCGACCCCGCCAGCTATATTCGCCGTACTATCCGTTAACCACCCCTCCTTCTAAAGCACACCCGGAATTTATCCGTGCGCAATCGCGCATTTTTATTACGTGGAATTGATGATGAAACTCATAAGAAAACTGTTTGGCACAAAAAATGATCGCGAAATCAAGCGGATGCGAAAAGTTGTCAGCCAGATTAATTTGCTGGAAGAAGGTATTACAGCCCTTTCAGACGACATGCTGAAAGCAAAGACGGAAGAATTTAGACAACGTTACAGCAGTGGCGAAACATTGGACCAGCTGTTGCCAGAGGCATTCGCCGTGGTACGAGAAGCCGCACAACGTACTCTGGGAATGCGCCATTTCGATGTACAGCTGATCGGTGGTATTACACTGCACGAAGGGCGTATCGCTGAAATGCGTACTGGTGAGGGCAAGACGCTCGTGGCAACGCTGCCCGCGTACCTGAATGCCATTCCAGCCACCGGTGTACACATCGTGACCGTGAACGATTACCTTGCAAAGCGCGACTCACACTGGATGTCCCCGGTATATGAATTTCTCGGTCTGCGCGTGGGAGTGGTGCTGTCACAGCAGCCAATGGATGAAAAGCACGCTGCCTATCAGGCTGACATCACCTACGGCACTAATAATGAGTTTGGATTTGATTACTTGCGTGACAACATGGTGTTGCGCCTACAGGACAAGAGCCAGCGCGGGCAGGCTTACGCCATTGTCGACGAGGTGGATTCCATTCTTATCGACGAGGCCCGTACACCGTTAATTATTTCTGGTGCGGCTCAGGACAGTTCGGCGCTCTACAAGCGTATGAACGGTATGATACCTCTGTTGAAACCCCACAGTGATGAGACTCCCGGTGATTTTATTGTTGATGAAAAAACCCGGCAGATTGAACTCACTGAAGAGGGTCACAGTAAAATAGAGTCACTACTTGAAAGTGAAGGCTTACTTCAAAAAGGCGATAGCCTGTACAACGCGAGCAATCTTGGTCTATTGCACCACGTCCAGTCAGCGCTAAGAGCACACCACCTGTTCCATAAAGATGTGGAATATATCATTCAGGATGGTCAGGTTGTTTTGATTGACGAGCATACCGGACGCACCATGGCTGGTCGCCGGCTTTCCGAAGGTCTGCACCAGGCCATTGAAGCGAAAGAGGGGGTTAGCATCCACAGCGAGAGCCAGACTTTGGCATCGACTACCTTCCAGAATTATTTCCGGCTCTACGACAAGCTGGCGGGTATGACCGGTACTGCAGATACCGAAGCCTATGAATTTCATCAGATATACGGTCTGGCGGTGGTAGTGATTCCCACTAACAAACCCGTGTCCCGGACCGATCTGAATGACCTTATCTATCTGACGACCAATGAAAAATACGATGCAGTCGTTGAGGATGTCCGCGCCTGTATCGAAAAGGGCGCGCCGGTATTGGTAGGTACGGCTTCAATTGAAACCTCGGAAGCTATGTCCGAGCGGCTCAAAGCGGCCAAGATTCCGCATCAGGTCCTCAATGCTAAATACCATGAGAAAGAGGCCCAGATTATTGCTCAGGCTGGCCGTCCGGGCGCGGTCACTATTGCAACAAACATGGCCGGTCGCGGAACTGACATTGTGCTTGGCGGTAACTGGGAGGCTGAACTGGCGGAATCGCAGAATCCCACTGAAGAAAAAATTAGCCAGATGAAAGAGGCATGGCAGAAGCGCCACGATCAGGTCATTGCTGCAGGTGGTCTGCACATTCTTGGTACCGAACGCCATGAATCTCGGCGTATCGACAACCAATTACGGGGTCGCGCTGGCCGTCAGGGCGATCCGGGCGTGTCACGTTTTTATCTGTCGTTGGAAGACCAGTTGATGCGTCTGTTTGCCTCGGACCGCGTGAAAAACATGATGCGTGCCTTGGGGATGGAAAAAGGCGAGGCAATTGAGCACCGTATGGTGACGAATGCGATTGAAAAGGCGCAGCGCAAGGTGGAAGGCCGCAATTTCGATATCCGTAAACACCTACTGGAATTTGATGATGTGGCCAATGATCAGCGCCATGTGATCTACCAGCAACGCAATGAATTATTGGCTGCCGATGATATTGCCGACATTATTACCAATATCCGCGGCGACGTGATCGATAGTGCCATCAGTTACTATATACCGCCGCAGAGCCTGGCGGAGCAGTGGAATGTGTCTGGGTTGGAGGAACATCTCTACGCTGAATTCGGATTGAAGCTTCCATTGCAACAGTGGCTGGACGAAGACAACCGACTCCATGAGGAAGGATTGCGTGCCCGTATCGCCGAAGCAGCAGCTGAAGCCTACCAGCAAAAATGTGAGGCATTTGGTCCGGACATCCGCACCATCGAACGCCAGGTGATGCTGCAGGTGCTTGATACGCTCTGGAAAGAGCATCTCTCTAATATGGATCATTTGCGCCAAGGCATTGGTTTGCGAGCCTATGCGCAGAAAAACCCCCGTCAAGAGTACAAGCGCGAGTCATTCGAATTGTTTGAGCAAATGCTTGATACGATCAAGCTGGACACAATCCGTTTCCTCTGCCGTGTTCAGGTGCGAAGCCATGAAGAAGTGGAAGAATTGGAAAATAGACAGCGCGAAGCTCAACAGCGTCAGCAGTTGAAGATGCAGCACGAGGAAATCACTGCCCTAGGTGGAGCAGCCGAATCGAGGCCAGACAATAATGCTCAGCCGTTTGTACGAGAAGGGCATAAAGTGGGCCGTAATGACGCTTGTCCCTGTGGTAGTGGCAAAAAATACAAGCAATGCCACGGTCGCCTTGCATAACATTGTTCCACCTGCCAATTCAGGGTTAAATAACGCCCTGGTCGAGTAACCCCTGTTGCAAGCAGCGGGGGATGACCAAGAAAATTATAAAGAGCCGCGCCTCAAGAAGGGGGCGCGGCGCTATCGTTTAAGCGTCCGAGAGAAATTATCATGGCAGTGGGAAAAGACTGTTTTCCAATGATGCATCCTGTGGCCGGGTTCAAACTGGGAACTGCGAGCGCAGGTATTAAAAAGCCGGGCCGCCAGGATCTGGTTGTCATGGAAGTTGCTGAAAATGGAACTGTGGCCGGGGTCTTTACCAAGAATGCTTTTTGCGCGGCACCGGTTCAGTTGACCAAAGCCCATATTAAAAGTGCTCCCAGCCGTTATCTCGTTACCAATACAGGCAATGCCAACGCGGGAACCGGAGAAGCGGGTCGGTTACATGCTCTGAGGGTGTGTGAGCGAATGGCTGAGATCGGCGGGGTCCCGGTAGCAGCGGTGTTGCCTTTTTCGACCGGTGTTATTGGTGAACCACTGCCCGTCGAGAAAATTCTTAAGGCATTGCCTGATGCGCATGCCGCCTTGTCGGGAAGTGGTTGGGAGCAGGCCGCTCGCGGCATTATGACCACCGATACTCGCCCCAAAGGTGCCAGTGTTAAATTGCCGTTGGCTGGGGAAATTATCACGATAACCGGTATTGCCAAGGGTGCCGGCATGATCAAGCCCAATATGGCCACCATGCTTGCCTATGTGGCCACCGATATCGCTATTGATGTTGCCGAGTTACAAACACTGGTCAGTGCGGCGTCTGATGTATCCTTTAACCGTATCACTGTGGATGGCGATACCTCCACCAATGACTGTGCCATGCTGGTGGCCACGGGTGCCTCACCTATTTCGCTGGATAGCCTCTCTGCCGAAGAACAAGCACATTTCAAGTTGGCGTTGAACAACGTCTTTATTTCACTGGCACAACAAATTGTTCAGGACGGCGAAGGCGCAACCAAATTTGTCACCGTTACCGTCAATGGGGGCGCTGATATGGAAGAGTGCCTGGCGGTGGCCTATGCCGTTGCCGAGTCACCATTGGTGAAAACTGCACTGTTTGCCTCCGATCCCAATTGGGGGCGAATATTGGCCGCCATTGGCCGAGCTGGTCTGGCAGAGCTCGATGTGAATGCCATTGAGGTATTTCTTGACGACGTCTTGATTGCCGAAAAAGGTGGCAGGGCAGCTAGCTACACGGAGCAACAGGGCGTGGCGGTCATGAGCAAGGAAGAGATTACAATTCGAATTCAGCTGAATCGGGGTGATGCGGAAGAGACGGTGTGGACCATGGACTTTTCCCATGAGTACGTCACCATCAATGCTGAATATCGCACCTGATGGAGCCTGTTCATGTCGCTGCGGCCGTGATCCTTAGCAATGAAGGCTGTGTGCTGATCGCCCGCAGACCGGCCCATGTTCACCAGGGTGGTTTGTGGGAATTTCCCGGCGGTAAGGTTGAGGCGGGTGAAACGGTAGTTGAAGCGTTGGTTCGGGAGCTTCATGAGGAGCTGGCGATTGACGTGGTGACCGCCGAAGCGTTGCTGGAAGTGCGCCACGATTACCCGGACAAGTCTGTGGTGCTGGATGTGTGGTGTGTGACGGAGTTTATGGGTGTGCCCGTTGGCAATGAAGGGCAACCATTGTGTTGGGTGAGGGTGGAGCAATTACAGGATTACCCTTTTCCTGAGGCTAATTTACCTATCATTGAGGCAGTAACTGCCAAGTTTTTATCCCGATCCATGTGAGCATCAACAGGCATCGGCTTAGTGCCGTGTCGTGTCATCGGACTCTTCATCCAAAAATACTTCTTCCCCCGGGATGCTGAACGTCTCTGTCGCCCAGCCACCAAAATCAAGTTGTTGGCAGCGCTTACTGCAAAAAGGTCGGTGGGGCGATTCCTCTCCCCAGACAACGGGTTTGCCGCACTCCGGGCAATTCACCAGCATCGGTTTTTTCATTTTAGATATCTTCAATAGAGTTGAGTGAGCGATCTTGCCGGGCTCAGTTTTTGGGCTTATGTCGGCGGGCCAAGGCCAGATAATTGTTATGCAGTTGCGCCACCGCGTCCGTAAGATCGTCAATGGGGCCGCTATTGTCAAGTACGTCATCAGCCAGCGCTATTCGTTTCTGCCGGCTAATTTGACTGTCGATGATCGCGCGGATCTGTTCTTCGCTGTTGTTGTCGCGTTGCATCGCGCGGATAACTTGCTGTTCTTCCGGGACATCAACCACCAGCACCCTATCAACCAGGGTATGCTGGTTGGTTTCCAGCAGTAGCGGTGATTCGAGAATGGTGTAGGGGCCAGTGGCGCGGTTCAGTGACTCCAGGATCAACTGCCTGATGAGAGGGTGCAACAGTGCTTCAAGCCAATGGCGTTGTGATGGGTCGGCGAAAATTTCCTGGCGAAGATAGGTTCGGTTGAGGGTGCCATCGGCCAGCA
>JBFICU010000084.1:0-6798 GCA_041581855.1 Porticoccus sp.
GCCGCAAGACCACTTTCCTTAAAGACCCGTTCGGAATCATCGGAAAACAACACCGCATCACCATCGAAGGCAAATCGCAGTTCATCGTCATCACGATCCCGCGAACCGGAAGAGATCAACGTTGCCGCTGCTACGCCATTATCCAGTGCATTGCACACGTCCTCTGCATTGGTAGACAAGAACAGATGACAGCCAAAGGCCGATACATAACGATAGGGGCTTTCCCCGCCACAGAAGGCCGCGCGGGTGATATCGAGCCCGTGATGCTCAATGGAATTGAACACCCGCAAACCGGTATCCGCCGAATTCCGTGACAACAAAATCACCTCTACCCGTGGCTCCCCACCGAGCTTTTCATTGATGCGCAACAACTTCTTTACCATGGGGAATGCTTCCCCGGGGGCCAGCACCTCGTCCTCGTGCTCTACCTGGTAACGAGAATAGGCCTCCAGGCCCTCCTCTTCATACACCCGATGACTTTCATCCATGTTGAAAAGCGCCCGTGATGAAATTGCTATCACCAGTTTGTCACCAAAGTTTTTTGACACTAACCTTTCCTCGATATGCAGCCGCCGAATTTCGGCAATTGATCAGGCTAATTTAATGGCATTACCCAAAAAGCTCAAACCGGAAATTGAATCGCTATTGGGCGATACCATCCAGGATACACGACAGCTTTTTGGTGGAGATATTGCCGACGCCTTCTCACTATATACCACTAATGGCCTCTGTTATTTTCTCAAGCACGGGCAACATCTACCCGGCAATATGTTTGCCGCAGAAGCAGAGGGATTGAGAGCCATTGCCAGCACCAATACGGTTCGGGTCCCTGAAGTGATCGCCGCCACTAAACATTTTCTGTTGCTTGAACTGATCGAGACGCAAACCCCGGGGGACAATTACTGGGGCATGTTAGGTGGGCAACTGGCAACTATGCACGGCCACACAGCTGAACGTTTTGGCTTTCAGATCGACAACTATTGTGGCGCCACGCCCCAGCCCAACACATGGCGTGCCGACGGCCACCTCTTCTTTGCTGAACAGCGGTTGCTCTATCAGGGACAATTGGCACGCGATCAAGGGTTACTGACGGCCAGGGATATTCATTCCATTGAGCAGCTTTGTATGCGACTACCTGAGCTGATTCCGCTTCAGCCTCCCTCACTACTCCACGGCGACCTCTGGAGCGGCAACCAGATGTGTGACTGCAGCGGGCAGTCGGTAGTCTTTGACCCCGCCTGTTATTACGGTTGGGCCGAGGCAGAGCTGGCCATGACCAGTTTGTTTGGCGGTTTCGGGGATGATTTCTACTCCGCATATCAGGACGTGAGGCCATTGGAATCAGGATGGCAAACCCGGTGTGCTCTCTACAATCTTTACCCTCTACTCAACCACCTAAACCTGTTTGGAGAACGTTATTATCAACAGGTTTTTTCCGTGATCAAACGCTATCAATAGCTAAAAAGACTGGCCACTTGCCCTACTTCAGATGATGAGCATCCTGTGAAGCAACACAGATACCCAGTCGAATTCTAGAGAGGAATAAATGCCATGGTTGCGACATTCAGGGCCACCGTCTTAATCACCCGTTGATTTTTTTGAGCCATGATGATGGCCATCATGTCCTGCATGGCAATTAACTTTCCAAACAAACGCTCATAACTGAGGTTTTGTTTTTTGCTGTGCCAGCTGTTCGTTACGATTAACGGTAGTCCTCTGCCATCATCACTGCGGGCGATACGCCACAGGGCAATCTCGATGTTGCGCGCGCTATGGTAGAGCTTCTGATGATCAAGCTCTGAAAATAGATAAAAATCCGTCTGGTAGCCATAGGACGCCCGGATCATCTCCGTGAGACCAACCATTAGCGCAAAAACACGATCACCTCGATAGTCAGGATTGACCGACAATTCAATGGCATCCGTACCCGTAACAGGCAATTCCGCAAACTGAAGCTTGCCTGGCGCGGTAAAAATCTGCGTGACCCGATAGTCAATAGTCTGGCCGCTGACCTTGTGGAGTTCGCGCGGATTGCGCTTGTAGAGTTTTACGGTCAATTCTTTCAGTAACGACTCTGTCTCTCGATAATGGGCATCCGCTACCATATCGATATCCGTTTTGGCCAGGTTCTGCACCTTGAACGGCGAATTACCGCATCCGGACAACAACAAGCACAACCCGCTGAGCAACAGCGAACACATGATCCTCACTACAATTCCCGTGTATACATATCAATCTCACAATGGCCCCGCTAAAATAGCACACCTCGTTTGTTCAACCACAAAAGTACCTTCCCAGCATGTCGATTCTGTCACTCCCGCCACTGAACAGCCCAGGCGATAAACGCCTTTGGTCTGGTGTCTACGGCGCCGGCGCATCACTCGCAATTGCCGAAGCCAGCTGTCAACATAATGGGCTGACTGTCGTGATTGTCGAATCGGCGCGCGCTGCGGTAGAACTGGAATCGGAACTGCAATTCTTCCTCGGGCAGCAATACCCGGTTTTTCATTTTCCAGACTGGGAAACACTCCCCTACGACCTATTTTCACCCCACCAGGATATAGTCTCGGAACGCCTGCGCACCCTATTTCGTCTGCCACAGACGCAAGTCGGCGTGGTGGTAGTGCCAGTCAGCACGCTGATGCACCGACTACCACCTAACGAGTTTGTCAGCCAACGCGCTTTTGACTACCACACCGGCGACAAAATCGACCTGGAGAAACTGCGCAGCCAACTTGAGGCAGCCGGCTACCACTGTGTAGACACCGTAGTCGAACACGGCGAATTCGCCGTACGTGGTGCGCTGATCGACATTTTCCCCATGGGCGCCAGACTACCCTTCCGCATCGACCTGTTCGATGACGAAATTGAAACCCTGCGCACCTTCGACCCCGAGACTCAGCGTACGCTGGAACAGACTGATAGCATCTGTCTCTTGCCCGCCCGAGAAGTCCCGCTTGACAAAGCGTCGACCCGTCGCTTCAAGGACAACTGGCTATCCCGTTTTGATGTAGACGAACGCCGCTGCCCGGTATTTAGAGATATCAGCGCAGGTATTCCACCCCAGGGTATTGAGTATTTCATTCCGTTATTCTTTGAACGCTGTGTCACGCTGTTCAATTACTTGCCCAGCAACTGCCAATTATTTACGGAAGGTGGCATTGAGCAGGCGGCAGAGAAATTCTGGCAGGATGCCAACCAGCGATATCAGGAATACAACATCGACCCCACCCGCCCCCTTCTTCCCCCTACTGAGGTCTTTATCCCGGTTGAGGAGTTGTTTGGGGCAATCAAACAATACCCCCGCACCGTGCTGCGCAGTGACGGGAGAGAAGATAAGAGTCAGCTGATCCTCGGGTTCAGTCCACTACCAGATATCGCGGTGGATGCGAAAGCCGATAACCCGTTAAAAAAGCTGGCAGCCCATTTGGAGAAGAGTTCGGAACGGGCGCTATTTTGCGCAGAATCTGCCGGTCGTCGGGAAAGCCTCCTGGCGTTATTGCAGCGCCAGGGCATTCGCCCCGAAGACACCGGTGACTGGCAGGACTTTGCCAGTGGTAAACAGCCCGTAGGAATCACAATCTACCCCCTCACACGTGGCTTTGCCCTTGAGGAAGCAGGGATCTGCGTCATTACCGAAACAGAGCTGTTCGGGCAGCAGGTGATGCAGCGGCGCCGCCGTAGTAAACAGCGGGAAGATGCCGATCAAGTCATCAAGAACCTCACCGAGCTACGTGTCGGCGCACCTGTCGTACATATTGATCATGGCGTCGGTCGCTACTTGGGTCTGCAAACCATCACGGCCGGAGGTGACCCCCAAGAATTTCTCACTCTAGAATACGCCGATCAGGCCAAACTTTATGTACCGGTATCATCCCTGCACCTGATCAGTCGTTACAGTGGTTCCGAAGAAGAACAGGCTCCACTGCATCGCCTCGGTAGCGAGCAATGGCAAAAAGCCAAAGACAAGGCACTCAAACAAATTCGCGATACTGCTACCGAATTGCTGGATATTTACGCTATACGAGCTGCACGTAAAGGCTTTGCCTGTCGAGACCCGGAAGCAGATTACCGCGCATTCTGTGCAGACTTTCCCTTCGAGGAAACGCCCGACCAGCTCGACACCATCGAGGCCGTCAAAGCCGACATGCTGTCCGAGCAACCGATGGACCGGCTGGTGTGTGGCGATGTGGGCTTCGGTAAGACAGAAGTGGCCATGCGCGCCGCATTTATCGCCGTAGCCAGTGGCAAGCAAGTGATCATGCTCGTGCCCACCACACTGTTGGCCCACCAACATCTGGAAAACTTCCGCGACCGTTTTGCCAACTGGCCGGTTATCATCGAAGAGCTGTCACGCTTTCGTTCGGACAAAGAACAACAGGACGTACTGGAGCGAGCCACCCATGGCAAGGTAGACATCCTGATCGGCACTCACAAGTTGCTGCACGCCAAAGTTAACTACCAGAATCTGGGGCTGCTGATCATCGACGAGGAACACCGTTTCGGGGTGCGACAGAAAGAGCAGATCAAAGCCCTGCGTGCCGAAGTAGACATCCTCACCCTTACTGCCACCCCGATTCCCCGCACCCTCAACCTGTCCATGTCGGGCATCCGCGACCTGTCAATTATCGCTACCCCACCCGCGCGACGGCTATCGGTAAAATCCTTCGTCCGCCAGGATGATCCCAGGGTAATTCGGGAAGCCATGTTGCGTGAAATCCTGCGCGGTGGTCAGGTCTACTACCTGCACAATGAAGTGAAAACTATCGACAAAACTGCCCGGGAGTTACAGGAACTACTACCGGAAGCGACCATTGAGATCGCCCACGGTCAGATGCGCGAGCGCGAACTGGAAAAGGTCATGTCGGATTTCTACCATCAGCGTTTCAACGTGTTGGTGTGTACCACCATCATTGAAACTGGTATCGATATCCCCAGCGCCAACACCATCATTATTGACCGTGCAGACAAGCTGGGCCTGGCGCAGTTACACCAGTTGCGCGGACGGGTGGGCCGTTCCCACCACCAGGCCTACGCCTACCTGCTGACCCCACACCCGAAAAACATGACCGACGATGCCATTAAACGCCTTGAAGCCATCAGTGCTGCCGACCATCTGGGCTCCGGTTTTACCCTGGCCACCCATGATCTGGAAATCCGCGGTGCCGGCGAACTATTGGGCGAGGACCAGAGTGGCCATATTCAGTCTATCGGTTTCACCCTTTACATGGAGTTGCTGGAACGTGCAGTCGATGCCATTCGCAAAGGCAAATCGGTCGAACTGGATATTCCGCTTACCGAAGATATCGAAATCAACCTCAATATCCCCGCGTTGATTCCCGAAGATTACCTGCCCGATGTGCACATGCGGTTGATGATGTATAAACGTATCGCTAACGCCAGTTCAGATGATGAGCTTGATGAGCTACAGGTTGAAATGATCGACCGGTTCGGACTATTACCGGATTACCTGAAAAATCTGTTCCGAGTCACATCGCTAAAACTTCAGGCCCGCCAACTGGGTATCTGCAAGGTAGAATCAGGGCCTACCGGTGGACGTGTCGAGTTTGGGAATGATACCGTTGTAGAGCCGTTGACCATCGTACAGATGGTGCAAAAGGAGCCGGCAATCTTCAAGCTACAGGGCGCCTCTACCCTGAAGTTTTCGGTTCCGACAACGACTATCGAACAACGGCTGGTTCAGGTACAGGCAGTATTGAATCGGCTTACACCTACAGGAAACAGGACGTAAATGAAATTTTCTGCTCCGCTGATATGCATCCCCCTGGCACTGGGTTTTTCAGTACCATCCTTTGCCGAGGAATCCCTACCCTGGTATCAGGTGGAGATCGTTGTGTTCAGCCAGCAGGACCTCTATCACAATGAAAAACACCGCACAGACCTCCAACTAAGCTATCCAAAAAACTGGCGAGTACTGACCGGCTCGTCGATTGATCAGGAGCAGCCAGAGACTCTGCAACCGACCAATCCTGTTAGCCCCGAGCCAAACACAGTGCTTGAGCAAGACAGCTTAACGGCGACGACGGAACGTCCCTATGTGTCCTTGAGTAATAAAAATTTCAAACTGGGCGGGGATGAATATGCCCTGAAAAGAGCGCCGGGATACCAGGTGCTGCTCCATCAGGCTTGGCGTCAACAGGGTCTTGGGGTGGATCAGAGTCCATGGATTATCATCGCCGGAGGGGAAGCCTACGGTGAGCACCACGAACTGGAGGGCAGCGTCCGGTTGGTACTCAATCGTCACCTGCATTTCCAGGCTGACCTGTGGCACACCCGTTTTGGCGCGCCAACGGCTGTCACACCTACAAATTCAACGTCTGTTCCAGCGGACAGCTCATCACCACAGCCCACAGCTAACGAAATGCCAAGCTGGCCGACCTTACCTGTACAGCCTTGGAGACAAAATACTTTAGAAGAAAATCTGACGACAGACATCAGTCAGCTACATCCAAGCACCCCCCCTGCCTGGTCCTATCAGACGCCTCACTTTGCAGTAAATGATATGGTGTCCCTGAATCAGTCCACTCGACTCAAGCTGGGAGAATTGACATATCTTGATCACCCCAATATGGGTGTACTGGTACTGGTCAGCCGCCACCAAACGGGCAGAGAGGAATAACGAAACGCCTGTTATGGCTTAGGCTTGACGGAAATGTCATGGGCGCGATCAATATACGTACCTAAACCTTGACGTTTTTTCTGCTCCGCATCATCACTCGGCTTTGTTGATGTATCTTTTTTAGGCTTTTCTTTAAGCTCGATATCACTACCCGAAGC
>JBFICU010000085.1:0-6792 GCA_041581855.1 Porticoccus sp.
CAGCGTGAGGCCATCCTGGATTTTTTTGAGGGCGACGAATAATCGCAACAGGCATTGCTTTGAAACTTCTACCTTGTAAGATGTGTCCAACTTGCGAACTAATGAAATGAGGATCATTTTCATGGCAATTCAAAAAGCGATCGTTTCTACCGCGCTTGACCCCGCAGCCACCAAGGTACTGCGCAACACTTATGCCCTGCTGGCCATGACACTGGCCTTCAGTGCCGTTATGAGCGGTGTGGCAATGGCCATTAATGCGCCATTTATGGGTTTGTGGATGTTACTGCCCTACTTCATCTGCCTCTGGCTGGTAGAAAAAAACAAGAACAAAACCGCCGGACTATTCTGGGTATTTGCACTGACAGGCTGGATGGGTTTTAGCCTCGGGCCAATCCTCAACTTTTATCTCGCCACGTCAGGCGCCGAACCTATCATAACTGCCCTCGGCGGCACCGCAGTGATTTTCATGGGCTGTTCAGGTTATGTGCTGATAACCCGCAAGGAACTCTCCTTTATGAGTGGGTTCCTGATGACGGGTGTACTGGTGGCATTTGTTGCCGCTATTGCCAACGTATTCCTACAGATTCAAGGGCTGGCACTTGCTGTGTCGTGCATGTTCCTGTTCCTCTCTGCCGGAATCATCATGTGGCAGACCAGCGCTATCATTCACGGCGGCGAGCGTAACTATATTTCAGCGACCGTGACGCTCTACGTCATGATCTACAACCTTTTCACCAGCTTGCTTAGCTTGATTGGCCTCAGCAACGATTAATCGTTCGTGGTCGAAAGTATCCCTGCCAATTATCTCAACAAGCTGCCTGCCTGGACGGAATTTTCCGCCAGGCAGTTGGCCGCTGAAGACAACCTTGAACTGACCGACGCCCACCTGGAAATCCTTCTGGTGGCACGTCAATTTTATGCTGACTTCGGTTTTTCTCCCTCCATGCGGCCCCTGATACGCTATATCGCTGATCATCTCGATCTGACCAAGGCCCGCAGTATCTATCTGATGCAACTTTTTCCACCCAGTCCGGCTAAAGTTGTGGCACACCTGGCAGGACTACCCAAGCCCAAAAATTGCCTTTAAGGCACATCATATGGAGGTAAGCTATGGCCCTTTCCAGTGAACACTGTGAAGCCTGTCGCGCTGGCGCACCCAAGGTCAGCGCGGAAGAAGAAAAATCCCTGATGTCAGAAGTTCCCGGATGGGAAGTCGTCGAGCGCGAGGGTATCCGGCAATTGGAAAAGGCCTTCAAGTTTGGCAACTTCCGTGATGCCATAGCCTTTGCCAACCAAGTCGGGGAAGTGGCGGAAGCGGAAGGTCATCACCCCGCCCTGCTGGTGGAGTGGGGCAAGGTAACGGTAACTTGGTGGAGCCACAAGATCCGAGGGCTGCACCGCAACGATTTCATCCTGGCAGCTCGAACCAACGAATTAGAGACGGCGTCTCGCACCTGAATTAAAAGCCCCTGAATTCAAGGCGCGAAAATAAAACAGGCGGCCAGTATATTGGCCGCCTGTTGCCGGTCAGGGAATGAACAGACCTGAAGCTAACAGGCTGTCAGCTCAGGGCGCCCATTTGGCAAACCGGTGGGCGCTGTTTTCAGCGCCAATCAGCAGGTTATTTGAAGAAGGCTCCCATCCGGCAGCCTGCAATTTTTGGTGCCGACTGGTCACGTCCTTCAACAGGGTTTCCTGCTTACCCTTGCTCACTTCCACATAAAGCACGTGCTTACCGTTATTCAAAGCTTCCTGAAACCGTTTGAAGTGGATATTGGGTTCCTGAATACCCCACATACCCCCTTCCCAAGTGATAAGGCCCATGACAATTAGCGCCAACAGCACAAACGGTACCCAACCGATGGTTTCGGTAGCCCCGGAGAACACCGCGAAAAATATCACGAGCACTGCGGAGAGGAACCCGAAGATGGCGGCTTTTCCTGTAGTGCGGAACACATCCTTTCTCATCAGCGGCGCCACATCATTCAAATGGTGCCGCTGCAATCCCGCATCATCCAAACTCAACACATGGATTTGGGGCGTGGATATACCCCTATCTTCCAGCTCCTTCTCTATTGAACTCAAATCGTCCAGGTCATCGCTAATAAAATAATAGCGCTTCATAACCTACCCTCCAGTTATCTTTTTCCAGACAAGAGTCTGTTATCAAACATCTTTAGCCTGCGCCCAAACCACAACTTTTGCAGCTCAAGGCTCACCAACATTTAAAGTATAGTTGGGGCTAACCATTTGACTGTTAGGCAAAAAAAAATAATCTAGATCAAAAGGTCATAAGCTACATGAGGTGTAGTATCACTTTGCGATTACCGCGATGGCGACGGTGCTCCCACAGGAAAATGCCCTGCCAGGCACCCAGTGCCAGCTGGCCATTCATTACCGGTATGGAAATGGACGTAGCAGTCAGACTGGCCTTGATATGGGCAGGCATATCATCGGCGCCCTCAAGAGTATGGGTATAGAGATCATCATTCTCCGGAACCAACCGGTTTAGCCAATTTTCGAGATCAACTCGCGCGGAGGGATCGTAATTTTCCTGAATCAACAAGCTGGCGGAGGTGTGCTGAATAAACAGGGTACACAGACCGCTGGTTACCTTTTCATTGGCCACAATCCGGGTTATTTCCGGGGTAATATCTCGCAACCCCTGCCCTGACACGGCAATATTGATTTCTTGAATCACACGAACCTCCAAAACCGTACCTTTTTTCCGGTGGATGTTTTACATTATCTTTGGTTTTCATCATGGCACGTCATAAGAGAGGTTACGATGAATTATCAGGGAAGCCGTTTAGCATTTTCCCAGTTGTTGGAGGCTTGGGAGAAACGCTCAGCCGAAAATTCTGACCTATTACCGACTTCGCTCGCCATTCATGAGCGAGACCAGATCAAATTGCAGGCACTGTCAGAGATGTATCAATTGCCCGCCAATGAGATCGCAGCCCACCTGCTGAGTATTGCGCTCGAAACCCTGGAGGCGGAAATGCCGTATGTACCCGGCCCCAAGGTGATTCGCATTGAGGAAGGTAACGAAATTTTCGAGGATGTAGGACCTACGCCTCGTTATCTGGATATACAGAAACGATTGCGGGAAAGCATGGGCAAATAACACTCTGCCAGCAAGCAATCAGCCGGGCCAATTTTCCCCGGCTAACTCTCACACCGACAACAAGCCACAAGAGATGGCGTGGTTGTTACGCTCACCAAAGAAAAGCCCTTAAACACCACTGATCATCACGAAATATTCAGTATAATGCGCACCCCCTGATGGAGGCTGCACATTGCAACAGGTCAACCCTGACAACTACCAACAGCAACTGGCAGAGAAGCTCTCCCTGTTACAGGATGAGTTTCAGGCACTACCCTTGCCAGACATTGAGGTGCTTGAATCCCCCCCCATTCACTATCGAATGCGCGCGGAATTCCGAATCTGGCATGAGCAAGGGCGCGCCCACTTCGCCATGAACAGACCTGGTGAAAAGACACCCTATACCCTTGATGAATTTCCAGTGGGTTCAGCATTAATGAATAAGCTGATGCCGCAACTTCTCGACGCCATAAACGATACACCACGACTCAGCCGCCGACTTTTTTCCGCAGAATTTCTCACCACACTGAGTGGAGATGCATTGGTCACCTTGATCTATCACAAACCCCTCGATGAAGAATGGGAGGTAGCAGCAAGACAATTACAAGAAACCCTAGGTGTTCCCCTGATAGGAAGGAGTCGTAAACAAAAACGGGTACTAGACCGGGACTATGTAACCGAAACCCTGCATGTGGCCGGGCGGGAGTACCGCTATCAGCAGGTGGAAAGCGGCTTTACCCAGCCCAACGCAGCCGTAAATGAAAAGATGCTGACCTGGGCCAAAACCTGCGCTGGTGACTGCGGCGGCGACCTGCTCGAGCTGTACTGCGGCAATGGCAATTTTACCTGTGTGCTGGCACAACAATTTCATCGTGTACTGGCAACAGAAATTTCCAAACTGTCTGTGCGCTCTGCAGAACATAACCTGGCTGCCAACGGTGTCGATAATGTGACTATTGTGCGTATGTCCAGTGAAGAATTTACTGAGGCCTTAAATGGCGTGCGTCCTTTCCGACGACTGAAGGAAATAGATTTGAGCGGCTATCAGTTCAGCACCATTTTTGTTGATCCGCCTCGGGCGGGTCTGGATGATGCAACTGTGTCACTGGCGCAGCGTTTCGATAATATTATTTATATTTCCTGTAATCCGGCGACGCTGAAGGCCAATCTGGAAAGCATTGTTCAAACTCACACCATCGAACACTTCGCGGTATTTGACCAATTCCCCTATACCCACCACCTGGAATGTGGGGTGTTTCTTAAAAAATTGCCGTAACGCCAAGTCATCTCAAGAAATAGCCTTGTAGAAACTCGGGAATCTTGGTGCAATCTACAAACCTGCTCTAATACTTGAACGATCTATATCAACGCAAGGAATCTTCCATGAAATACCACCTCGTTTTGGTAGCATTGTTGGCGCCGATGCTACTTCATGCGGAACCGCTGGAGGTTTCCATAGATTGCCCGGAGTGGGTAGCATCTCGGAAACAGGACAACTATCAAAACTCGCTTTCCTGGATTCAGGGTTTTGTCTCCGCCTACAACCAATATGAATACTCAGGCAGCGATCCCAACGGCGTGCTGGGCACCAACGATGATGACGCTGTTGCCGAGTGGATGGACAATTACTGTCAACAAAATACCAGCAGCAATCCCCGTGAAGCGATTGAGTCACTCATCGAGCAGCGGAAACATGTAAAGAATGCATGCCCAACCCGTCGGCAGAGTGGTCGTCCCTGTCCTCAGGAAAAAGAAGCTGAAAAACCCGCCATCAATGAATAGCGATGAAACCTGTTCGAAGGCTTTATGACAGAAGTAAGGCGAGGTTGAAAGCGAAACGCCAGACCAGCAAGGATGCTGAAAGCGGCTTAAGCAAATACCTAGCCCCTGACACCCAAAGCTTTACGCTTTGTAGTACTCCGAGTGTAGGGGTGGGGTATGTACTTTATCGAAAAACGTTATTGGCCCTGGTTGTTCAACCAGATGGAGTGCTCAACGCTGCCTTCCACCATACCTTCTGGTATTGCCAGCTTTTCAGGTTCGGGAGCGGCTTCTTTCACTTCTTCAACCGCTTCAGCGACAGCTTCTTGAGTCTCTTCCACTACGGCAGTAGCTTTCTCAACAACTGCTTCTTTAACTTCTTGAGGTGCCATTTCGTGAGAAGCAGCAGGTGCCGCCGCTTCAGCAGCTTCTTCTTTGCCGCCTGTCTCAGAACCACCACAAGCCGTCAAGCCAGCCACTAGAATCGATACACCAAATAATTTCATCAAACTCATATCTATACCCTCAACGTAAAAAAATACAATTATTCCGGGTCTTCGCCCAGGACATGGATTCTAAGGTGCCGTTATACAGGAATCCAGCGCTACTGCTAAACAAACTGTCGTGTTTCGGATAAATGGCTATCCAGGCGGCAAATCAAACAACCGTAACGAGACCTTTCACTCTCGCCGACGACTTGCCTTGATTAATGTATACGTTGTTCGTGTATTGAATGGATTGATCGTTGGCTATGCTATCTTTACGGCCAAACTGAACTAGGACCGGACACTTAATGACCAAGCCCTATCAAGCGCTATTTCTGGATCTGGATGGTGTGCTGTTTGTCGGAAACGAGCCTGTTCCTGGCGCCGCAGAGGCTATCAAGACCGCAAGGGATGAGGGTCTCTTGCTGCGATTCCTGACCAACACCGCTACCCAACCACGTCAGCAATTAATCGCAAAGCTCGCCTCAATGGATATCAGGGTGGAAGAAAACGAACTCTATACCGCACCCATAGCGGCAAAACACTACATCCAGCAACAGGGGCTCAGGCCCTACTGCCTTGTTCATAAGGATATTCGCTGTGATATGGCCGGGATGGACGAAACAGACCCCAACTGCGTGTTACTGGGTGATGCCAGGGATGACCTCAATTATCAAAATCTAAACCACGCCTTCCAACTCTGTATCAATGGTGCACCACTGATTGGCATCGGCATGAATCGCTACTTCAAAAATGAAGGGGGGTTGATGCTGGATGCAGGACCATTCATTCGCGCGATCGAATGGGCAGCTGGGATAGAAGCCATCATCATGGGAAAACCCGGGAAGCACTTTTTCAATCAGGTGGTTGACTCGACACCCTTCCGAGCGGATCAGTGCCTGATGGTTGGCGACGATGTCATTGGCGACGTGGAAGGTGCAGTGCATGCCGGCCTGATGGGTTGCCTGGTGCGCACGGGGAAATACCGCCTTGGCGATGAAGAAAAGCTCCCTGTTGAGGCGGGCATTATCGATTCAATCTGCAGTTTATTCACATAGGATCATCGCGACAGTCACGCCGCCCAAATCTGTCTCACAAGTTTGCACTCAAGACGTTTCCATGTTTTATTCCACCCTCCCGCTGACACACTGATAAAGCGGTGTAATGGGACAGGTCGACAACAAAAAATTAGGTGGTTTATCCAAGTATGCAGCCAGGTCAACACTTAAACGCCAGCCTCGCCGGGTTATTCGCTTTCTGCGTTTTTTTCGTCACCATGTTTAATGGTATGGACTACTGGATCATCGTCGCAGGCGTTATTGCCCTGCTACTCAACACGGTCATCTCGGGATTTATCGCGCTCGACAACATTCGCCAGGGACTGATCACGGCCCTTGCCTACAGCGCACCTGTGGCGGTGTTTTCTGCCCTCTCTGTAGG
>JBFICU010000086.1:0-6741 GCA_041581855.1 Porticoccus sp.
GACGAAGTTCTCCCGCTGTTGGACTTTGCCCTGGAGCACGGTCTGGACATCAGTTTTATTGAAGAAATGCCCCTGGGTGATGTCGGCTGTCGCGATCGGCAGGGCGGGTTGGTGACCAGTGAGGAAATCAGGAGAGAGATCAGTGCATTTTATTCCCTGGTGGCCAGTACCGAGAGCAGCGCCGGACCTTCCCGTTACTACCGTATAGGGGGCCGTAGCAGTCGTATCGGTTTCATCTCTCCCCATAGTCACAACTTCTGTGAGAGCTGCAACCGCGTCAGAGTCACCTGTGAAGGACGATTGCTGCTGTGTCTGGGCAACGAGCACTCAGTGGATCTTCGAGCTGTGATGCGCCGTCACCCCGGTGACATGGGTGCCCTCAGAGAGGCTATTGTCGCCGCCATGGCTCTGAAGCCGGAACGGCACTATTTTTACCACGACGACAAACCGCAGGTTTTGCGGTTTATGAATACCACGGGTGGTTAACAGGATATCAGGATGATCGAGATTCAAGAGCCCCAGTCAAGTAATTCACCGGCATGGCTTAATCTGGGCTTTCGCCCCTTTTTTATTGGCGCGGCCTTGTTTGCGGTGCTCTCGATGTTGCTTTGGGTTCTAATTTATCCGCTGCAGCTGTTGCCGCCACTGAATGAGTTGGCGCCGATCACCTGGCACGCCCACGAAATGGTTTACGGCTACAGCATGGCGGTGATAGCCGGCTTTCTGCTGGCCGCGGTGAAAAACTGGACAGGGCTGCAGACACCGCGCGGTGCAGTATTGCTGTTGGTCTTTCTCATCTGGGCACTGGCGAGGTTATTGCCACTGGTGGGCAACTGGATTCCTCTAGCGCTGACAGCCGCGTTTGATCTGTTGTTTATGGCGTTACTGATACCGGCCGTGGCCATGCCCATCATCCGAGCCAAATCACAACGCAATCTGGTGGTGATTATTATTTTGGTGGCCATGTTGGCGGGTAATAGCCTGTTTTACCTGGGGGTATACGGCGTCATCAGTGACGGTGTCCGTCTGGGGCTCTACCTGGGTTTTTATGTGATTATCGGCCTGGTGTTGATGATGGGAAGGCGCGTGATTCCCTTTTTCACCGAGCGGGGGGTTGGCTACACGGTCACCCTGACCAATTACCCCTGGCTGGACAAGGCGGTGCCATTCCTGGTGGTCGCTTTTATTGCCGCTGAACTGGTCTCGCCGGAAAACCTTCTGACAACGTTAGTGGCCGCAGTTCTAATGGTGTTACTGGGGCTTCGTCTGGCCGGGTGGTACACCAAAGGAATCTGGCGCAAGCCATTGTTGTGGGTACTGCACGTTGCCTATGGTTTGATCGTGGTTGGCTTCGGGCTGAAAGTGGCTGCTGCCCTGTTTGGGATTTCGCCTTTTCTGGCGGTGCACGCCTTTGCGCTGGGTGGTATCGGCCTGATGACCCTCGGCATGATGGCCCGGGTATCCCTGGGCCATACCGGCAGAAATGTGTTTGCCCCGCCGCGAGCGGTGCAATGGATGTTCCTGTTGTTGTGTGGGGCCGCAGTGTCTCGGGTGTTTTTGCCGTTGCTGGTGCCCGCCTACTACAGTCTTTGGGTTGGCTTATCCCAGCTATGCTGGATCTTGTCTTTTGCGTTGTTTGCCCTGTTCTATATCCCAATGCTGGTTAGCCCGCGGGTGGATGGCCAGCCGGGTTAGCAGAAAGACTATTTGAACTAGCTCCTCTTTAACGACCAAGCGAACCGGCGGCGCAGCCGTCCGGGTTGCGCGCCTTGTTAGGCGAAATGCGGTGGTAAAGAAACATGCTCAGTCCCGGCCCTCTTGTGTGGACGAGCCAGTATGCGGTGAAACAATCGACTCCACATAGCTGGCCGCATCTCGAACGACTGCGAGGTCTTCATCCGTATCAAGTGTTTTGCATGCGCGTTTCAGCGCCAGCCGCCCATGATAGATAGCAGCATCCCTCATCTCAGGATGTCCAATTGATGCCAGGGTGCCCAGCGCTTTCTGTAGCCGCACTGCAACTTCAACCGCCGCGGCACCGTCACGGGCAATCGCCGTAAAGGCGTCGTCGAACATGTCCTGCATTGAGATCTGGGGCACTTCTAGCCGATCATACTCGGGAGTTTTCTCCTTTGCCTTCGTCGCGGGCTCATTCCACAGAGTAAAGAGCCGTACCAGCGTGCCAATAATATTGATCGCCGTGCCGGGGTCATTGACGGCTGGCGAGAGGGCATGACCAGCGATCTCCGATAGCACGACCAAGCCAAATCGAGGGTCGTCCTCGAAAAGACGATTGGCTCCAATTTGGAAGGAATCGATAACACATGTGCAATCTATTCTGGGCGGATCACCTGATGGTGTGCTCACATACGCCAGTGCCCGATCGGGTGTAGCGAAGGTACCGGCCAAAGCCGTCACCAGCACCCGTGCGTCGACTTCCTCCGCCCATGCTTGAATAGCCGCCATATCGATATGCTGCACATAGCCAACACTCGATGCGAACACAGCTTGCCCGGGCGTCTGAGTTCCGCTTTTTAGTATGCCTCCCAAAGTGGGTGCGTCCCGCCGCCGCTTTAGGGCACCAGCCGTAGCCTTCTCAACCTTTTCGATCGTTGATCCAAGCCGACCAAGTCGGGCGATGCTGTCAACCCAGCGCACAAACGTAACGATTACCATACCGAAAACAATTACGGTCAGGCTGAAAAGGATAAAGAGACCTGCCTTGTCAAAGTAAGCATTTTTGACCGCCGTCAGCGCCACGACGCTGAAAATGAACGAGCCCACAAAGGTCGAAAGCGCATTCTGAGATACGTCATCGGCGATGACCAAAGTGAATGAACGGGGAGTTGCTGTGCTGCTTGCTGAGGCGTAGGCAGATACCATTGACGCCACCGAAAAAGTGGCTATTACCAACATGCTGGCCGCCATGACGGACAGCAACGTCTCGACAGAATCCGGTACAATTGGGGGCGCGAATTTTGCTAGCCTCGTGCCATCAGCAAATTTTGCCACTAAGCCCACACCAATCGACAACAAGCAAACGGCTAATGGCCGTACCCAAAGCCGGCTTTGAAACCTATTGATGAGAAATCGGAGACGATCTACCGAAACAAATGACTTCATAGTTATTTCCTTTGCGTCGCCTAACGCCCAAAGCAGCGGCGCGTTTAGCGTCCGACTGCCTTTGTTTGTTAGATTTTTTCTGCTTTCATGGCATTGATAGCTTCTAACAGCTTAATTGTTGCCTCGCCATCCATGCTTTCACCCGAATAGCGAACTTCATATAAGCCTTGCAGGTTACTAGGCAGTTTGACTCCATCTTTGACCAAAAGTATAAATCGCTTCTTATAGAGCGCCATTGCCGCACCAATTTCAATAAGTGGCAATAAGTGGGGTCAGGTAAGACTTTCTCGGGCGCTTTCATCAAACTTGATTGCCACATTTCGCAGGTTACAAGGATGCAACCATGGCTCGATTACCACGATTCTCTCCAGCGGGCATGCCCCAGCATGTCATTCAACGAGGCAATAACCGCTCGGTTTGCTTTGCCGATGAGCAGGACTTTTCTGCCTATGCAAATTGGTTGAAGGAGTATTCAGTGGAGCATGGCATCGCTGTGCATGCCTGGGTATTCATGACGAACCATGTTCATTTGCTGCTGACGCCGGAAACCGATGGCGCGTTATCAGAGATGATGCAAGCACTGGGGCGGCGTTATGTTCGTTACTTCAATCACCAATACCGTCGCAGCGGCACATTGTGGGAAGGTCGCTTCAAGTCGAGCGTAGTGCAGTCAGAAACCTACCTTTTACAGTGTTACCGATATATTGAATTGAACCCGGTAAGGGCGGCAATGGCTGGCGATCCGGCAGAATACCCATGGTCCAGCTACCGATCAAACGGCCTTGGTGTTGAGACAGATTTATGTACGCCGCACCATGAATACCTGAAGTTGGGTGGAAATAAGCAGGAACGGTTGACGGTATACCGTGCCTTGTTCGAGGCCCATGTGGATGGAAAACTGATAGAAGGCATCCGCAAGGCAGTGAATAAGGGCTTGGTGCTGGGGAATGAAAACTTTAAGGATGAGGTGGAAGCATTGTATGGCAGGCGGGTAAGGCAGGCTCGAATGGGCAGGCCGGCAAAAAGTTTGATCTGACCCCACTTATTTATCTCCCGCTTCTTTAGAGCCTAACGCCTAAGTGTGGGGCGGAGGTGCGGCAGCACCGGAGTCCCGCGCTACTTACTTGTTAGCTGTATGTGATGAAGTGCAATGCTAGGCATAAAAATGACACCACAAATAAAACAGTTTGCAACCGAAAGCAAATGCTTTCGATTTTTGATGGACGCCGCAATAGCAATTTTGGTTCCCCCGCCTGACTTCGGCCGGCGGGGGGATGAGGTTTTTCTACCTCATGAACCTGCCACAAAGGATTCATCATTATCCGATGCTGAACAACGACCCCAAACAGAATTGACAGGGCAAGTAGCGCAAAAGCCGCAGAATAAAAATGATGTTGCGAGCCCAGAGGAATGGAGCCAGAGGAGGCAATAATGGTTATGCAGGCAACCGACAAACTAAGCACTAGGCGAGTGAATGAACGGTATTCGTCACCATGTTGGTTTAGCAGTTTATATTTTAGTTCTGATGAGGTTTGCACCCGCTTTCCTTGTACAGCTAACAGTCTGTTAATGAGGCCTTCGGCCTCATAATCATTATTATCGGGGCGCCCTCATAACAAGTTATCGGGGCAAGGGTCTGTATATTCAACTTGTTGACTTTTCTATCAATTACCACTCTGACTGAAGTTGAATTGAGAATTATCGGGGCACTTTTCTGCATTATCCGCAAATAAAGCTGGGATACTGTGCAAACGAACAGTTCGAAAAGGGAGTTTCGAGGTGTCTTCATCACCGTTCCTTCGGTCTATAAGAGAGCATTTGTTGGCGCGGCGCTACAACAGGCGAACCATAACTTCCTATCTCTATTGAATAAAGTATTTCATCGTCTTCCATAACAAGCAACATCCGGAACAGCTGTCTGAAAAGGATATAGAGCAGTTACTTATTTTTTGGCGGTTGATCGTCATGTTTCCACAGCGACCCAGAGTAAGCGAAGCCCCCTCAGTTTCCTGTAGGGGGCTTCGTCAATGATCGTTAGTCCGTTTAGCTGATGAGCAAAATCAGAGCTTGCCTGGTTAAGACCAACCCCACTTTTCGCGTTTTTATTATTGAATTAAGGCCTCGCCCAGCTCGATACCCTCAATATCGGCCGCGTCGATCAGTTGATGGATATAGCGGCTGATGGCCAGGCGCTGGCGGATTTCTGCCAGATAGGCAGACACCTGCCCCTTGATCTGATCATAGGGAAGCGGCATGCCAGTAATCTTCCTCGCCACCAGCACAACGTGTACCCCGTAGCGACTTTCAATGGGTTGGGGGGCCAGTCCCTCTTCCAAAGCGAACACTTCACGCTCAAATTCCGGGGTGGTCTGCCCGCGGGTAATCTGTCCCAAATTACCGCCGGTTTCCCGCGAAGGGCAGGCTGAAAACTGTTTGGCCAGAGCAGCAAACTGGTCGGGACTTTGTTGCAACTGTGCCAGCAGCGCCGCTGCGCTTTGCCGTGCCTGTTCAAAGGTGGCCTCATCAGTGGGATCAGCGGCGATCAGGATATGGCTGACTTCCAGCAGGTCGGGGCTGTGAAATTTTTCTGGGTGACTGTCGAAATAACGACGACATTCTTCCTCATTGGGTGACACGGCGGGTGCCTGCTTTTCCAGCAGTGCGCTGATCAGGGACTCCTCGGCGGCATCGGTGCTTTCAGGCTTGGATTCTACCCCGGCTTGCTGCAACAGCAGAGTGCGGATCACCAGTGCCTCTGCCGCCTTGCGGATGCCCTCTTCAGGTGAGCTGGCCGGGTGGTATTGCACTTCGCGGGCAATATCTTCGGCCGGGATCAACGTGCCGTTGACGCTGACCTCGGGTATATCGGTGTGTTGATGAGGGGTGGCTGTGTGGGAAGGACAGCTCATATCCGTCTCCTAAATAGGTGGTGTGGCAAAAGTATTCCCGGTGTCCGCCAGGCAGACACCGGGTCTTGACGGCCCTCAGGCTCTTTTCTGGCGCACGATCTGGTAGTTCCTCAACAGGTACTTCACCGGTGCCGCCAGGCCGCTGACAATGTGCACCAGGCGGGTGAAGGGGAAGATCAGGAACAGCGTCATGCCGAGGAAGACATGCAGTTTATACACCAGGGACACCGGCGCGATTGACGCCGCTGCTTCCATCGGTTGCAGTATGACGAGTGATTGCGCCCAATTGGCCAGCATCACCATGACGGAACCGTCCATGTGATGGCTTGATGCAAAAATGGTGCTGAGTCCCAGGATCAATTGGGCATAGAGCAACACCAGCACCAGCAGGTCGGAGAAGCTGCTGCTGGCACGGACTCTCGGATCACTGAAACGGCGATGGAGCAACATGGTCAGTCCGATGAAGCAGATACCGCCGAACAGGCCGCCGGATACCATCGCCAGCAGTTGTTTGTTGGGGGTGGAGATGACGTGGTGGTAGATAAACTCCGGCGTCAGCAGGCCCACCAGGTGACCGGCCAGTACAAACAGGATGCCGATGTGAAAGGCATTGCTGGCCAGTCGCATACCGCGGGTGCGGAGCACCTGGCTGGACCCGGCTTTCCAGGAATACTGTTCACGGTCGTAACGAGCCCAGCAACCTACCACA
>JBFICU010000087.1:0-6715 GCA_041581855.1 Porticoccus sp.
ACCGGCCTGAAACCTACTTATGGCCGGGTGTCCCGCTGGGGCATGATCGCCTTCGCCTCCAGTCTCGATCAGGGCGGCCCGATGGCCCGCACCGCAGAAGACTGCGCCTTGATGCTGAACATTATGGCCGGCTTCGATGCGAAGGACTCCACCTCTATCGACCGCCCGGTGCCGGATTACACTATCGATCTGAACCAGCCTTTAAATGGCCTGAAAATCGGTATCCCCAAGGAATACTTTGGCGAAGGCCTGAATCCCGGCACTGAACAGGCAGTGCGCGATGCCCTGGCAGAATATGAAAAGCTGGGTGCCACACTGGTAGAAATCAGCCTGCCTCATTCCAATCTGGCGGTACCGGCCTACTATGTCATCGCGCCGGCTGAAGCCTCCGCCAACCTGTCCCGCTTTGACGGCGTGCGTTATGGCTACCGCTGTAAAGACCCAAAAGATCTGCGCGACCTGTACATGCGCACCCGTGGTGAAGGATTTGGCGAAGAAGTGAAACGTCGCATTCTGGTCGGCGCCTACTGTCTGTCCGCCGGTTACTACGATGCTTACTACCGCAAGGCCCAACAGGCCCGCCGCCTGATCAAACAGGATTTCGTCGACGCCTTCCAGCAGGTGGATGTGATCATGGGCCCCACCTCGCCCTCCCCCGCCTTCGGCTTTGGCGCCAAGGGCAACGACCCGGTGGCCATGTACCTGGAAGATATTTACACCATCGCCACCAACCTGGCGGGGCTGCCCGGCATGTCCGTGCCCTGCGGCCTGGTGGACAACAAACCGGTGGGATTACAAATCATCGGCGACTATTTCGACGAGGCCCTGATGCTGAACATAGCACACCAGTTCCAGCAGGCCACCGACTGGCACCAGCGCGCACCGGAGGGCCTTGAATAATGCAGTGGGAAACCGTTATCGGCCTCGAGGTTCACGTCCAACTGGCCACCAAATCGAAAATCTTTTCCGGCGCCAGCACCGCCTTCGGCGCTGAGCCCAATACCCAGGCCTGCGCCATCGACCTCGCCATGCCCGGCACACTGCCTGTGCCCAACGAACAGGCGTTTCGCGATGCCATCATGTTCGGCTTGGCCATTGACGCGGATATCGCTCACACCTCCATGTTCGAGCGCAAAAACTATTTCTACCCGGATCTGCCCAAGGCCTACCAGACCACCCAACTGGAGAAACCCATTGTCGGCCGCGGCCATGTGGAGATCGAGCTGGCTGATGGCAGCAAGAAGTCCATTCGCATTCACCACGCCCATCTGGAAGAGGATGCGGGTAAGTCCCTGCATGAAGACTTCCACGGCATGTCCGGTATCGACCTGAACCGCGCCGGTACACCGCTGATTGAAATCGTCTCCGAACCGGATATGAGCAATGCCGAGGAAGCCGTGGCATTTGCCCGCAAGCTGCACAGCATTGTCACCTCGCTGGGGATCTGCGACGGCAACATGTCCCAAGGCTCCATGCGTTTCGATGTCAACATTTCCGTGCGCCCCAAAGGCAGCGATACCCTAGGCACCCGCACCGAAACGAAAAACCTCAATTCCTTCAAATTTATGGAGGACGCCATCGCGCTGGAAGTGGAACGGCAGATCGATCTGATCGAAGACGGCGGCAAAGTCATCCAGGAAACCCGTCTCTACAACGGTGACACCAAGAAAGCACGGTCCATGCGCAGCAAGGAAGAAGCCAACGACTACCGTTACTTCCCCTGCCCGGATTTACTGCCCATCGTCTTTGACGAAGACTACATTGAGGCCATTCGCCAAACCCTGCCGGAACTGCCCGACGCTCGTCTCGACCGCTTTCTGGAACAGTACGGTCTGTCCCGCTACGACGCCAACATCCTCAGCGGCGACGCCCATGTCGCCCGCTACTTTGAAACAGCCGCCAGCAGCAGTGATGCCAAACTGGCCGCCAACTGGATCATGGGAGAACTGTCAGCCCGCCTCAATGCAGAGGACATCAGCATTCAGAACAGTCCCGTCAGCGCCGAACAACTGGCCGGTATGATCGCCCGCCTGGAGGATGGCACCATCTCCAGCAAAATGGCCAAGGAAGTATTTGATGCCATGTGGAATGGCGAAGGCGACGCCGACAGCATTATCGAAGCCCGCGGCCTGAAGCAGGTATCCGACAGTGGCGCCATTGAAGCACTGGTAGATGAAGTCATTGCCAACAGCCCCCAACAGGTGGACAACTTCCGTAGTGCCGACGAGGCCAAACGGCCCAAGATGCTCGGCTACTTTGTCGGCCAGATCATGAAAGCATCCAAGGGCCAAGCCAACCCACAGCAGGTCAATGAAGTCCTGCTACAAAAACTCAACGAACTTCTTTAATCATTAACTTATTTATTGCAGTTATTTTTTATGACACTGAAAAAAGATAAACAAAAAGTCCTCGGCGAAATTTTTGACGACGAACGCATCAAAAGCTTCCTGCAATACGAAGCACCAGAAGGCGTCAACCCCGACTTCCATATACTGGAAAAAGCCTATCGCGGCATGATGGCGGAGAACTTCGAAACCTTCATCAAATTCTTCCTGGAAGCGGGCCACGACATCAATGCCACCAACCCAGAGGGCAAGACCCTGCTCGCCATCGCCAGCCAACATCGCCATGCAGAAGACTACGTCGAGGTCCTTAAGGCCAACGGCGCACAGTAAGAACCCTGATTCCCTCTTAAGCGAAGCCCCCTACAGGAAGCTGCAGGGGGCTTTTGTTGTGCGCCACCCTACCAGTCAGCCCCAAGAAACCACAACTGCGGGTGTTGCCAACCTCTACAGGCGGTGGAATACTTTATCTAGTAGAAAGGATTTATGCCTAGCAGAGCTAAAGTTCTGCAAGCATTCAACCCAGATAGCCCGAAGGAACGGCAATGAATACCTCTCGAAACTTCCTTTTAAACCATTCAGATGCACAGCATCCCACCTTTTTTTGCGGATCAAGCAAAAAAGTCCCCCGATAATTTGTTATTAGGGCGCCCCGATAATAATGATTATGAGGCCGAATGCCTCATTAACAGACTGTCATGCCAAGGAGGTAATGTGGCAAGAATAAGTATCGAAAAAGAGAAGAATACTGGATCAAAATTCGATGTTGAGTGTGGTATCTGCAAAAGGTCAACCAAACATCTTGTCATCACAGATGCATCTCTCAAGGGACATGAAGATATTGGCTATGATGATTACTATGGCTGACTAAACGAGTATCAGATTATTCAGTGTCAGGGCTGCGAGACTGTTTCCTTTAGAAAGACACATAAAAATTCAGAAGATATACAGCAGGTTGGTCCTGATGAATGGGATCATGCGGTACAGGTTGATTTGTACCCAAATCCCGAGGAGGGTCGAACCCCTTTGGATGACGATTATCTTTTGCCTACAAATTTGCAACGAATCTACAGTGAAACTCTAAGGTCATTAAACTCTGGGCTAAATGTGCTAGCAGGCATAGGTGTTCGAGCTATCGTCGAGACTATATGTAAGGATAAATCAGCTTCTGGCAGAGATCTGTTTGCGAAAATAAATGATTTAGTAACTCAAGGGGTTCTTACTCAAGATGGGGCAGACATTCTTCATAAGTTGAGAACTCTGGGCAATGAAGCTGCTCATGAAGTAAAGCCTCACAGCAATACTCAGTTAGGTTTGGCCTTGGATGTAATAGATCATTTGCTACAAGGCGTTTATATCCTTCCTCATCATGCAAGTAAAACTTTTACGTAAGCGGCATAACAAGCAAAGGCAGCGGACGCCAAAAAGCGGCGCGCGCTGTTTTGGGCGTTAAGCATCAATTAGAGAGTCACGTGGAATATTTTAAAAACTTTGACCGCCAGTTATTAAAGAATTGTTCAAATCTGATACTCAATAGGCATGGTCGTCATATACCAGTTCCGAATTCTGATGAAATATACGCAAGAAGAGATTACGTTAATTATAGATTGGGCGCTTCATTTCAACAGCTTGGTTTCTTGATGCAAGTAGCTAAAAGTCAGTCCGCTAAGTACGCAAGCATCAAGGGAGATACAGGAGAGGAAATCATATTTACAATGAACGCAATCAAGCAGGTAAGCTACTGCTTGGATAATTTAATATTTAATCTGGCGTCCATGTCAGATTATGTCGGAAACTATTTAGGCTTACTTATTTATGGATCTAAATATCAAACCATTAAATGGAATGGTTTGATAAATAAAACCAACGAAATATATAAAGAACATGATTTCGGAAAAATGTTATCTTCGGAACACAAAGACTGGTTTACTCGGCTTCATGGTTTTCGAGGAGATATCATTCACAGAAAGGCAATCATGGTGGAAGTAAAGGGGTTTACAAACACCAGAATGATGTGTGAATCCGTGGGCAGCTTAAATTTTATTGTCAATGATTCATTGAAGGCTTACTTTCACATGATAAGAAACGAAAAGGATGTCTCGGTAGAGGAATGTGCACATAGATTTTCTGAAAGAACCATAGTAGGCCTATCTAATCTATTAAAGGCTTCAGAGTCTCTCGATATCAGCGAAAAAAATTCTTAACAATGCCAAGCAAAAACACCGCACATACAAATCAGGCAATAGCCGTTTTTTTGCTTTCTCTAGGCAGCAAACAACCCCTGCACCGGCACCCACCAAGATAAAAAATAGCAGCGCCTAGTCTTTTTTGAATTAAGCTCTTATTGGCAATTAGCCTTTTCAGCAGGGTAATAACCTGGAGTTAGCCAACTCGTCATGCACAAAGTTGTTTTATTCATCGGCTTGCTGGTATGCCAGCTGGCAATGTCTGGCGAGCGGTTTCTCGCCGATAGCGTGCTGGTCGACAAATCAGAGAGGAAGCTTTATTTGCTTCGGGATGGGATTAAGTACCAAGCCTTCCCCATCGCCCTGGGGCCCAGGCCACGCGGACACAAACTGCATGCTGGCGATGAGCGGACGCCAGAGGGACGGTATATTCTCGATTACAAGACTGAAAAAAGTGATTTTTACAAGGCTATTCATATTTCCTATCCTAATAAGCAGGATATCAAGCGGGCTTCAGACATTGGGGCTTCTCCCGGAGGTTCGATCATGATTCATGGCATGCCTAATAACACGACATTGCCTCCCGAACTGATTCAGAAATTTAACTGGACGGATGGCTGTATTGCGGTGACCAACGAAGACATGGATGTAATTTGGCCGGCCATCAAGCCGGGAACGCCTATTGATATTGTTCCCTAATGGCCGCATGGAGGCCAATACAGGAAACCATGAAAAGAATTAGCGTCTTTGGTCTCCTGTCATTTGCTCTATTTTGCTTGCCCTGCCTGGCTCAGAATCGGTATATCCTGGCGCCAGAGATAAACACTGATCTGGTTGGCAGAAACAGCAGTACCTACATATCAAGAGAACAGACGCTGATTGATGTCGCGGTAAGATATCGGCTGGGATATAACATGATCCGGTCAGCGAACCCGGATATTGATGCCTGGCTTCCCGATGATAGAAGCAACGTCTTATTGCCATTCAGTGTTATTTTGCCGGATGCCCCACGAAAAGGGATCGTTATCAATACGTCGGAAATGCGCCTTTTCTTTTACCGCAGGGATGAACAAAACAACAACACAGTGACGGTTTATCCCATAAGCGTGGGCCGCAGGGACTGGGCGACACCGTTGACTGAAACCCGTGTGACCCTGAAAGTTGAACATCCGCCCTGGTATCCCCCCGAAAGTATTCGTGCGGAACACGCCGCCCGAGGTGATTTTCTGCCTAATATCGTCCCCGCTGGCCCAGACAACCCCTTAGGTGACTATTTACTGGCATTGGCTATTCCCAGTTATTTTATCCACGGCACCAACAAACGCTTTGGCATAGGCATGCAGGTCACGCATGGCTGTATTCGCATGTACCCTGAGCATATTGAAGAACTCTATAACCTCGTGCCGGTTAACACGCCTGTCACCATCGTCAATCAGCCCTATAAAGTCGGCTGGAAAAACGAGAAGCTTTATCTGGAAGTGCATCACCCCCTGGAGCTCGAAGGCGTAGTACAGGAAGGAAACCGGCAAGGTATAGTCAATAAGCTGAGTTCGATTCGGCAGCAACTGCCCGACGTCCTGATCAACTGGAACAGGGTCGATAGTGCGATAACACAGGCGACGGGCATACCAGTGCTGGTGGGGTTAGAGCCACATTCACTGTCAGATTTTGAGTTTTACCGAAATCATATCCAGTCAGACCGCTCTAACTGGCTGGATATGATTGAGTAAACACATTATTTTTCCATAGCCTTTTTAAAGGCCCGGTCAATTTTCTCGTTGGCTTCGTATGCTGATTTTTGTGCAGCGTCAGCGGTACTTTGAGCATTGGCTGCAGCTTTATTTGCAGCATCCGCTGTACGCTGGGCATTGGCGGCAGCTTGATTTGCCTCGGCGGCAGAACGCTGGGCTTCCTCGGCCATTGCCCTGACCTCATCTACCGATGAATTACTTGCACAACCAGCAACCGCTACGACAACCAGAACGGGTAATAACTTGACTAAAGATTTCATGAATCCCTCCTCACTGAAGAACATAGAAGTCAGACTTCCAGACAGAATCACTGCTTTTTGAGTATGGTTGCAGGATTTAAGAGTTGCAAACCCTGTTATTTATCAACTTGATTTACATTAATCATCAGAAGCATCTTCCGCCGATCACATGGATACCCGTTTCATGTTGCTGAGCG